>DATAPS010000282.1:0-1715 GCA_036265085.1 Acetobacteraceae bacterium
ATCAGCGCCGCCGCCATCCGGTCGATCACCGCCGCGCGCCGCTGACGCCCCATGCCGGCTTGCTCGATCAGCATCTCGTGCGCTGCGGCGGTCGTCTCGCGCTCGTCCCATAAGGAAGCGGGCAGCCCCGTCGCCGCGGCCAGCGCGTGACTCCAGTCGCGTGCCCGCTGTGCCGCCGGTCCGAACTCGCCCCCCATCCCGAGCGGAAGCCCAACCACCAGCCCGCCCGCTTCCTCCTTGGCGGCGATCCGCGCGATCTCGGCTGCGTTCACGGCGAGTTTTCCCCGCCGGATCTGTCCATAGGGCGAGGCGAGGCGTAGGCCGACGTCGGAGAGCGCGATGCCGATGGTTCGCGAGCCGAGATCGAGGCCGAGCAGGCGGCGGCCAGGAGAGAGGCGGGCGCGGAGGTCGGTCATGTTGAATACGGGCATGGCCGCCTTTATGGTCCCGCTCTCCCCGCACCGCGAAGGAACATCATGGCGCTCGATCCCGCCACTATCGGCCGCATCGCCAGGCTCGCCCGCATCCGTATCGAGGATTGGCAGGCGAAGCAGCTCGAGGCGGAGCTGAACGGTATCTTCGCGTGGATCGAGCAACTCAACGAGGTCGACGTCGAAGGTGTCGAGCCGCTGACCGGCGGGGCGCAGATGGCGCTGAAGATGCGCGAAGACGCGGTAACCGACGGCGGCATCGTCGATCAGGTGCTCGCCAACGCGCCTGAGCGCGCGGGCGACTTCTTCGTCGTGCCGAAGGTGGTCGAGTGAGCTACTTCGACCTCACGCTCGCCGCCGCGCGCGACGGGCTGCGCGGCAAGCAGTTTTCCGCGCGCGAGCTGACGGATGCGTATCTCGGCGCCGTCGAGGCGCTGAACCCGTCGCTCAACGCCTTCATCACGATCACACCCGAGATGGCGCACCGCCACGCCCACGCGGCGGATGCGGCGATAGCACGCGGCGACGCCGGGCCATTGGCGGGCGTGCCGCTGGCGATCAAGGATCTTTTCTGCACGGCGGGTGTTCGGACGACGGCGGGGAGCAAGATCCTCGGGCCGTTCATCCCGCCGTACGAGAGCACGGTGACCGCGAACCTGCTGCGCGACGGCGCGGTGTTCCTCGGCAAGGCCAATCTCGACGAGTTCGCGATGGGTTCGTCGAACATGACCTCCGCCTATGGCGCAGTCACGAACCCCTGGACGAAGCCGGAGGGAAATGCGCGGCTGGTGCCAGGCGGCTCGTCCGGCGGCTCGGCCTCGGCCGTGGCGGCGCGGATTGCGCTCGGGGCGACAGCGACCGACACCGGCGGCTCGATCCGCCAGCCCGCGAGCTTCTGCGGTATCGCCGGGATCAAGCCGACCTACGGGCGGTGCAGCCGCTGGGGCATCGTGGCCTTCGCGTCCTCGCTCGATCAGGCGGGGCCGGTCGCGCAGACGGTCGAGGATTGCGCGATCCTGCTGACCTCGATGGCCGGGCACGATCAGAAGGACAGCACCTCGGCCGACCGCCCGGTGCCGGATTTCGCCGCCGCGTGCCGGCGCTCGGTGAGGGGGCTGCGGATCGGCATCCCCCGCGAGTACCGGATGGACGGGATGCCGGAGGAGATCGAGACGCTTTGGAAGCAGGGCATCGCCTGGATGCGCGACGCGGGCGCGGCGATCGTCGACGTGTCGCTGCCGCACACGAAATACGGGCTCGCAACCTACTACATTGTCGCGCCGG
>DATAPS010000283.1:0-9077 GCA_036265085.1 Acetobacteraceae bacterium
CGGCTCACATCCGACGGATCGACCGTCTCCCGATAGAGATCGCGAGTCGAGGCGGCGTTGTTCGTGATTGCCCAGGCCGTGCGTCCGTTGCTGCCCCACCACAGACCGGGGAAGCCGGGATGCCCGGCGCCCGCCGCATCGTCCTCGGGTCCATGCAGGCCGTATTCGTACCAGCTCGATGGTACCCAGAACGGTTGGTGCGGATCGCCCGCCAGGATCGGCAACCCACTCGCGGTGCGGCTTCCGTGCACCGCCCAGTTGTTGCTGCCGGTCGCATCGTCGGTGCCGGCGGCACGGCTCGGGCCGGGGCGGTCGCTGCCCGCGCGCAGCACGAGATGCTCGGACGCTTCGGGCGTCAGATAGAGCGCGCGCAGTGCCTCGGTCGGAAACAGCCGCGCGCACTCGGCGGCGACGATGCGGTCGATGCGGCCGTTCAATGACCACCAGATGCCGCGCCCGATCGCGACGATGTCGCGCACGGTGAACGGGGCCGGCGGTGCATCGAGGATGCGGAACTCGATCGGCAGGCCGCGGCCGAACGTCTCGATCTGGCGGTTGATGCCGGCCACCAGCGCCTCGATCAGCGGGCGCGTCTGCGGATCGATCGCGTCCGCCTCGCGCGCGGCGATCCGATCGATCCCTACCGTCAGATGCGCGATGTCGCTCGGCAGATAGGCGGCGCCGAGGATCTCCGCCTGCCGCCCAAGCGCGCGGCGGCGCAGGCGGTCCATCTGCCAGAGCCGGTCCTGCGCCATTGCGACGCCGAGGCCGAAATAGAGGTCGCGGGAATCGGATGCGAACACGTGCGGGACGCCGGCGCGGTCGCGGATGATCTCGACTTTCCCGCGGACGGCGCCGCGGATCGTCTGGTCGCCACCGGGCGCCGCGCCGGCCGATTCGCCGGAAAGCACGTCCTGAATCTCGGCCTCGGACAGATCCATCTTCGTCAACTCCGCTTGATGTTCCAGAAGACCGGCACCGCTCCGGGAATCATGCCGGTCAGGTTCGCGCGATAGGCGGTCGGCGAGATCATTTGGCCGAGCGGGATATACGGCACGTCCACGAAGGCTTGCGCCTGGATCTCCCGCGCGATCTCCCTCTGCTTGTCGAGAGCGGTGGTGCGGAGCCACGTGTTGCGCAGCTCCTCGATGCGCGGGCTGTTCGGCCAGCCCGGGGCGGCGTCCTTGCCGTTGCCGCGCAGGAACACGTGGACGGCGGGATTGGCCTGATCCGGACCGGTCCAGTTCGTCTGGAAGACGCTCCAACCGCCCTGATCGACGGGATCCGTCTTGGCACGGCGCTGCACCAGCGTGCCCCAGTCCATTTGCTGATACTCGAGATTGAGGCCGAGACGCTTGTAGAGATCCGCGGTGACGTCAGCGAGAATCTTCGCGTAAGGCACATCGGCGGGGCCGAGGAGGACGACTTTCTCACCCTTGTATCCCGCCTTTTCGAGCGCGCGCTTGGCGTCGTCGATGCTGCGCGGACCGCTGAGCGCCTGCATTCCGGCGTCGTTCGCCATCGGCAGCGCCGGGCAGAAATAGCCGACATTGTCGTTCCAGCGGGACCGGTCCTCGCCGTTCATCGCGACCATGTAGTCGGACTGCACGATGGCCGGGAAGAACGCGCGTCGGATCGCCGGATTGTCGAACGGCGGCTGTAGCTGGTTGAACCGCATGCAGGAGATCGACCCGGTCGGCGAGTTCACGCGCACGACGACGCCTTTATCCTTGCGCAGGGAATCGATCAGGTCGGCATTGGGCGTCAGCAGCCAGTCGATCTCGCCGCGCTGAAGCGCACCCACGGAGGTCGTCGGATCGGGGAGGATCGCCCATTCCACCCGTTCGAAATTCGCGATCTTCGGACCGGCCGTGCCCGACGTCGTGCCGTTCGGGCGCGGGACATAGGCGTCGTTCCTGACGTAGACGACCTTCGCGCCGTTGACGGTCTCGTCGGCCTTGTAGCGGAACGGGCCGCTGCCGACCGTGTCGCGAATCTGCGTGAAGGCGTCGGTCTTGGCGATCCGCTCCGGCATGATGGCGCACATGTTGCCCGCGCTCTTGCCAACTGCATCGGCGACGGGGAACGGGTATTTCAGCCTGATCAGGACGGTGCGGTCGTCGGGTGCGGAAATCTCGTCGGTGACCGCGAGAAGCGCCTGACCGAACGTGTCGCGCTTCGCCCAGCGCATGAGGCTCGCCGCGGCGTCGCGGCCGAGCACCTTGCTGCCGTCGTGGAAGAGCAGGCCGTCGCGCAACGTCAGCCGCCACGTCTTGCCATCGTCCTCGACGACGTGGCCCTCAAGCATCTGCGGCTGCGGCCGATACTGCTCGTCCACGCCCCAGAGTGTGTCGTAAACGAGATAGGCGTGCTGCTGCGTCTGCGACGATGTGGTCCAGACCGGATCAAGGACCGCGAGGTCGGCTTCCGGTGTGAACCGGATCACGGATGCCGTTGCGGCGCGTGCGAACCGCGACGCGGCGAGAGCCGCGGCGCTGGCGGCGAGGAACGTGCGGCGTTTCATCCCAGATGCCTCCCTGACGTGGCGACCCGGGATGTTTGCACGGCTCACGGCGTTAGGCGACCCGCACGCGGGGCTCGCCTGCCCGAAGCGTGCCGACGATGTTCGCGGCCACGAACCCTTCCTCGTGCGCCCTGGTGATCACCGTTTGCGCCGCGTCAGGCGATGCGGCGATCAGCAAACCGCCGCTTGTCTGGGGGTCGCACAATAGCGCGCGGCGCCACTCGGGGAGCGCGGCGGGGAGATCGACGTCCTCTCCGTAACTCGCCCAATTCCGCCCGGCCGCGCCGGTGTTGAATCCCGCCTGGACGAGATCGACGACCCCGTCGAGCAATGGCACGTCGTCGAAGCGGACCGTCCCACCGAGCTTCGACCCCCGGCAGATTTCCAGCGCATGGCCGAGCAGCCCGAAGCCGGTCACATCCGTCACCGCGTGCACGCCCGCGATCTCGGGCAGCGCGCGGCCGAGGGTGTTGAGCTGCGTCGTCGAGCCGAGCATCGCCGCGTAATGGCACGGCGCGAGCTTCCCCTGCTTGAGTGCCGCACTGTAGATGCCAATCCCCAATCCCTTCGCCAGGATCAGCACATCGCCATCGCACGCCCCGCTGTTGCGCAGCACGTGGTCGGGATGCACGAGGCCGAGTGCCACCAATCCGTACACCGGCTCGGGAATGTCGATCGAGTGGCCGCCCGCAACCGGAATGCCCGCGGCCGCACAGGTCGCCGCACCGCCCGCGATGATCGCCTGCATCATCTCGACCGGCAGCTTCCCGAGCGGCATGCCGACGATGGCGAGCGCCAGGATCGGCGATCCGCCCATGGCGTAGACGTCCGACAGCGCGTTGGTAGCGGCGATACGGCCGAAATCGTAGGGATCGTCGACGATCGGCGTGAAGAAGTCGGTGGTGGCGACGAGCGCCTGCGTGTCATTCAGCCGCCACACGGCCGCATCGTCGCCGGTCTCGGTCCCGACCAGCAGGTTCGGGAAGGAGGCCGCCGCCGGCATGTTGGCGAGGATCTCGCGCAGCACCGCGGGCGAGAGCTTGCAGCCGCAACCGCCGCCATGGGCAAGCGAGGTAAGACGGAGTTCGATATCTGCCATGCGCGCGCTCCGGAGATTTTGACGGCGCGTAGGGTGGATTTCAATCCGCCGTCTTGCCGCTCACGAGGACGGCGGATTGAAATCCACCCTACAGCTTCGACGCAACCAGTCAGTGCGCCCCGGCAGCCATGACCTTCGGCTTGGCGAGCAGCAGCGTCATCGGCACGGCGACCGCGAAGGTCAGCGCCATCAACATCAGCACGTCGTTGTAGGACAGCGTGAGCGCCTCCCGCTGCACCATCAGCGCAATCCGCTTCAGCGCCCCGAGCCGCGCGTCAGGACCCATCGCGGGCGTCATCGCATGGGTCATGTTGTGCATCGCCTTCATCGCGCCGGCGCGCGCCCAGGTCACCTGCTCGTCCAGATGGAGCGTGTGCAGCCGGACGCGCTGGTTCGCGATCGTGTTGATCAGCGCGAGCCCGATCGCCCCGCCGAGATTCCGCATCAGGTTGTAGAGTCCCGACGCATTCTTCAGCGCGTGCGGCGGCAGCGTGCCGAGTGCGAGCTGATTGACCGGCAGCATGATGAACATCATCGAGAAGCCGCGCATCATCTGCGGCAGCAGCAGCTCCCAGAACGCCGCCTGGTTGGTCAGATGGGCGAGCCACCAGACGGAGGCCGCGAAGCTGATCAGCCCGCCCGCGAGCATCCGGCGCATGTCGACCCGGCGCGCGAGCTGGCCCGCGATCGGTGCGGATATGAACATCGCCAGCCCCGTCACGAACATCGTCTCGCCGATCTGCAAGCTGTCGTAGCCGCGCACACGGCTGAGAAAGAGCGGGATCAGATAGACCGATCCGTAGAGCCCGAGCCCGAGGACGAGGCTGAACAGGCAGCCGAACGCGAAATTCGCGTTGCGGAACGCCTTGAGATCGACCAGCGGCTGTGGACGGATCAGCATCCGGCGGATGAACAGCACGCCGCAGATCGCCGCGACGATGGCCAGGGTGAAGATCACGCTATCGTCGAACCAGTCGTTCTTCTCACCTTCCTCCAGCACGTACTCGAGCGAGCCGAGGAACGTCGCCATCAGGAACAACCCGAACATGTCGAAGCTCTTGCGCAGGCTGAAATCCGGGCGGTCGATGTCGAGCAGCGACCACACGCCGCCCGCGACGAGCAGCCCGACCGGCACGTTGATGAGAAACAACCAGTGCCACGAGAACTGGTTCGTCAACCACCCGCCGAGCGTCGGCCCGATCGTCGGCGCGAGCGTCGCGGTCAGCCCGATCAGCACGGAGATCTGCACGCGCTTCGGTCCGGAGAACAGCAGGAACGAGGTTGCGAACACGGTCGGGATCATCGCGCCGCCGATGAAGCCCTGCAGCGCGCGGAAGATCACCATCGTCCCGAGGCTGGTGGACGTCGCGCAGAGTGCCGAGCAGATCGTGAACCCAAGGGCGCTGACCGTGAACAGCACACGCGTCGAAAGCAGGCGTGATAGCCAGCCGGAGAGCGGGATCATGACGATCTCCGCGATCAGGTAGCTCGTCTGCACCCAGGCGACCTCGTCCTGATCCGCCGAGAGGCCCGCCTGAATCTCCGCGATCGAGGCGCTGACGATCTGGATGTCCAGGATCGCCATGAACATGCCGACGACCATCGACATGAAGCCGACCCATTCGCGCCAAGTCAGCGGGCGTCCTTGCGGGACCATGGCGTGCGCGCTCAGCGCAGGTGCAGGGTTGCCGCTGCGACGCCGAACAGGCCGAGCCGCTGGGCATCGGGGCCGCGCGTGTCGACCTCGGCGGTCACCGACAGGCCGGCGCGCAGCCATTCCGCACGGGCGGCGTCCGCGGGGTCGATCGCGATCTTCACCGGCACGCGCTGCACGATCTTCGTGAAGTTGCCGGTCGCATTCTCAGGCGGCAGTAGCGAGAACAGGGCACCGGTCGCCGGCGCGAGACTGTCGACACGGCCTGTTACGGCGGCGCCGTCGATATCGGGGGTGAGCACGACCTTCTGGCCGACCTTCATCCGGCCGAGCTGCGTTTCCTTGAAGTTCGCCGTGACGTAGAGACGCTCCGCCGCGGGCGCGACCGCGATCAGCTGCTGCGCCGGCAGCACATGCATGCCGAGCTGCGCCGCGCGGTTTCCGGCGATGCCGTCGAACGGCGCCCGGATCACGGTGTAGGAGAGATTGTTCTCCGCGAGCTTCACCGCAGCGTCTGCGTTCATCTTGTGGGCCGCGGATTGGGCGGCCTGCGCCTGCGCCACTGCGAGCGCCTGCTGGGCACTCGCCCGCATCGCTTGGGATGCCGCGAGCGCCGCCTCCGCCTTGCGCTGGTCTGCGATCGCGAGATCGTTCGCCTGCTTGGAGGACCAGCCCTGGCCGGCGAGCGTGCTGGCGCGCTGCGCGTCGGCGCTCGCACGGACCCGCTCGGCGTCCGCCTGCGCGATGTTCGCATCCGCCTGCGTAATAAGGGCGCGGTTTTGCTGCACCTGGGCCTGGGCCGTCAGGATCGCGGCGCCAGCTTCCGCCGAGGCCGCGCGGGCTTGATCGAGCCGCGCCTGCCAGTCGCGCGGGTCGAGCGTGAGGAGTGGCTCGCCGGCGCGAACCGGCTGGTTGTCCGCCACGTTCACCGCGACGACATCGCCCTCGATCCGGGGCCCGAGCACGGCGATGTCGCCTTGGACGTATGCGTTGTCGGTCGAAACGAGGTAGCGCCCCTCGGCGAACCACCACGTCCCCGTAAGGACCGCGACGGCGGCGATCAGCGCGAGCGCGAAGGGACGCAGCACGCGCCGCGCGAAGCGGCGCCTCGGCTGCTGCGGTGCGTCGCCGATTGTTTGTGTGCCGGCGTCGGTGATCGCAGGTTTTTCGGCAACGGCGTTCACGGTGGAACTCCAAGGTGAACTGAACGGTTCGGTCAGGCGGGAAGATACGGTGTGAATGGCCGCCGTCAAGTTAAACCGAACCGTTCAGTTCAACCACCTTGACAGCGCCGAACCGTCTGGTCCACTGACCGTTCACATGGATATGGAAGTCGCTCTCGAGCTTGCGCCGACGGACGGCTCGCCCAAGCGGCGCCAGATTGTCGCGGCAGCGGAGCAGCTGTTCCTCGCCCACGGCTATGGCGCAGTCAGCATGGACGCGATCGCGCGTGCTGCGCGCGTGTCCAAGGCGACGCTCTACGCGCATTTCGCCTCAAAGGACGCGCTGTTCGCCGGGATCATGGCGGAGCGGGGCAGCGACAACCCGATCGACAGCGACTTGTTCGCCGCCGAGGTAGACGACGTCGCGGGCCATCTCGCCCGGATCGGGCAGAGCGTGCTCCGCTTCATGCTCCGCGAGCGCACGCTCAGCATTTACCGCGTAACAATGGCGGAGAGCGGGCGCTTTCCCGAACTCGGCCGCGTGTTCTACGAAAACGGACCGCAGCGCTTCTGCAACACGTTCCGCGCGTGGTTGGCCGATCAGGTCGCCGCGGGCCGACTGGTTGCGGCAGACCCAGACCTAGCAAGCCATCAGTTCATGGCGCTGCTGCGGTCGGGCGTGTTCCTGCGCGCCAGCCTCGGTCTGCAACCGCCCCCATCGACCGAGGAGATCGACGAGACGGTCGCAGCCGCGGTCGATACCTTCCTTAAGGCGTTCGGTCCGACGAGCTGACCTAGCTCGACTTGGCGGCCGGCGCGGCGGCGTTCTGCCGCGCGGCACGGCGCTCCCGGGCGTAGGCGCGGATGCTGTCAACGGTGACATAGCCCTGGTGCGCCTTGTCGATCGCATCGAAGTTGCGAGTCAGATATGTCCAGTGCGCCTGCTCCGCCTGCGCCTTCGTGAGATGCCCGTCCTTCGACCCGGTCACCGATTCGAAGCGTTGCTCCAGCGTCTGCCGGTAGCGCGGCCCCGTTGCCTGATCCGTCGTGGGCCGGGCCGATGCCGCTGGGGCGGGCGGAGCTGGCGGGGTTTGCGCGAGAGCGGGGAGCGAGGTCAGGACAAGCGCAGCGGCGAGAATGAACGGTCGCATCGTCGGTTCTCCGTGTCGGTGACGCGAAGGATAGGCGGGGGCCGGTTGACACATCGTTCACGCTCCGTGAGGCGGACGTGATGCCGGCGTGAAACTGCCGCCCTCCGCCTATTTCGCGCGCGCTCAGGCGGCGCGCAGCTCCCGAATGACCGCGATCGCCTCCTCGATCTGCGCGCGCGTCACGTCGAGATGCGTGCAAGCCCGGCCGCGATGGACGCCCGACGTCGAGAAGCTGACCCCGCGGACGCGGGCGCGGGCGGCGAGGTCGTTCGCCGTCATGCCGGTGCCCCGCGTGTCGAAGAACACCAGGTTGGTGTCCGGCGGCTCCACGGTGATCCCTTCGATCTGGGCGAGTCCGCGGGCGAGCACGCGGGCGTTCTCGTGGTCCTCGGCGAGCCGGTCGACATGGTGGTCGAGCGCGTAGAGGCAGCCGGCGGCGCAGAGCCCCGCCTGCCGCATCGAGCCGCCGAGCCGCTGCTTCCACCGCCAGGCGCGGTCGATGAACTCGGCGCTTCCGCACAGCGCGGCGCCAAGCGGAGCGCCCAGGCCCTTGGTGAAGTCGAGCCACACGCTGTCGAAGCCCGCCACCATCTCCACCGCCGGCACTCCAGCGGCGACCGCGGCGTTCATCAGTCGTGCGCCGTCCATATGCGTCGCCATCCCGTGCGCATGCGCCCAATCCCCGACGGCGTTCAGCTTGGCGAGCGGCCAGACCGCGCCGCCGCCGTGGTTGGCGGTCTGCTCCACCTCGACGAGGACTTGCGGCATGGCGTAGCGCGTGTGCGGCCGCAACGCGGCGTCGAGTTCGGCCACCTCGAACATCCCGCGCGCACCCTTGAGGCTGGTGATCTGCGCGCCGGTCAGCGCCGCCGCGCCGCCGCCCTCGCTGGTCAGGATGTGCGCGGTCTCGTGGGCCAGGATCTCGTCGCCCGGGCGGCAGTGGGTCAGGATCGCGATCTGGTTGCACATCGTCCCGCTCGGCAGGAATACGGCGGCTTCCTTGCCGAGGAGCTTGGCCATCCGGTCGCACAATGCGTCCACGGTCGGATCGGTGCCGGCCTGCTCGTCGCCGACCTCGGCCGCCATCATCGCCGCCTTCATGGCAGGCGTCGGCTTCGTCTGCGTGTCCGAATAGAGGTTGACGCGAACCGGGGGAGCGCCGGGCGCGGGGCGCGGGGGGGCGTGGACCATGATGTCTCCGAGGATTCCGGGCGCCCAGGATCGGGGCGGGATCCTGGAGTGTGCGTGGGCGCGGCGCGCGCCTCAAGCCCCCATCGTGCTATCCGCTGACCAGCGGGCAGCCCTCGCTCTTGAGGTCGGGGAAGGCGGTCGCGCCCGGGATGGTATCGAGCACTTCGTAGAGGTCCCACGGCGCCTTCGACTGGGCCGGCGCCTTGACCTTCACGAGCAGGAGGTCGTGCACCATCAGCCCGTCGGGCCGCAGCAAGCCGCCCCGCGCGAAGATGTCGTTGACTGGTGTAGCCCG
>DATAPS010000284.1:0-7622 GCA_036265085.1 Acetobacteraceae bacterium
CCCCCATGCCGGGCGACGAGACAGTAAGCGACGACGCTGCTCGGGCCGATGACGCGACGTCCGTATGGTCGCTCGCTTCCATCATGCCGTCGATGGTTTTGATGCAGGCGCGAATGTCCCGCAACCCTCCGAACGCCCTCCTGCCAATCACCGCAGCGTAGCGATAGCGGCTGCCATCCGCCGGCAGCCCTCCTGCAGTATCTCGAGCGACGCCGCGATCGAGAGGCGGAAATAGGGTGAGAGGCCGTAGGCTGCTCCAGCGACGACAGCGACGCCGGCATGCTCGAGGAGAAACAGGACCACGTCACCATCGTCGGCCAGGCACTTGCCATCGGGCGTCACCTTGCCGATCAACCCGGCGCAGTTGACGTAAAGATAGAAGGCCCCGGTGGGCGCGCTGCAGGCCAAGCCGGAAATACGATTGATTTGGGCCACCACTTAGCGCTCTCGAGGTCGCAGGCGCGTCGCAGTAGGTCGGCGGCCCCGGCACGGGAGCGTCGTCTGGCCAGCACAGCCACGTGCACGAGGTCATGGCGCTGGATGATCCTGCCGCCGCAGCACCTCGCCGAGCAGATCCATGGTCGGTCGTCATAGCGGCGCTCATGGCTTGATCCTCCGATGGTGATTGCAGCCGGCGAGCAACCCGGCGACGGTCGCAGCGTGATGTGCATCGAGGCGCGTGCGCTCCGGTGTCCCGACGGCCGGCAGAGGCGGCTCGGAGGCGATGGCGAGGCGATCCTCGATGACGTCCGGATCATCGAACACGCCGAGTGCCGAAGCACGGGCCTCGCATGCGGCACTCAACTCAGCCGTATCGGCCGTGACACTGCTGACGCAGTTGACACAAACCGTCTGGCCGTCCGGCAGTGACCGCGCTGCGTCGGCCGTGACACTGTTGACACTGCTGACACAAACCGCGCCCGGCGCGCTGGTGATCCGTAGCGACGAGGTGCGCAAGCGTCTGTTCGGGCGTGCACCGGAACAGCGGCTCCCCGCGGCCGCGTATCGGAGAGCGTGAACCGGATGGTCCTCGCCACGGTCGCCCGTGCGGCCGCCGAGGCGGCAGCACTCGGTCAAGCGGCGATCGCGGACGCGACGTTCATGGACCAAGCGGATCCATGGACCAAGCGGATCGGGCAGCGATCGCTGCGGTGGCGCGCGGCGTACCGTTCACGGGCATCTGGATGACCGCGCCGCAGAACGTCCTGGAAGCGCGAATCGCGGCGCGGCGGGGGATGCATCGGATGCGATGGTGGACGTGGTGTGGCGCGGCGCACGATCCCGGGGCGGGCGATTGGCTGGCGGTGGATATGACCGATCGAGACGCCGCGGCGGCGGCGTTGGCCCGGGCTGTCGGGGATGCGCGCGAGATGTGTTAGGATCGGAACGGGAGACACGACGCAGGGGGAGAGATCGACGCATGCCGATCCGCAAGATTCTGCTGCCGCTGACCGGGACCACCGCCGGAGAGGCGGCGCTCGCCACCGCGGTGATGATCGCGCGACAATACAACGCGCATGTCTCCGCGCTGCACGTGCGCGTCGACAGCCGCGACGTGGCGCCGCTGGCGGGCGAAGGCCTGTCCGGCGCGATGATCGAAGAAATGATGTCCGCCACCGAGAAGGAAAGCGCACAGCGGGCGCATGCGGTTCGCGCGATGTTCGAGCGGTTCGTGATCGACCACGGCGTGACGGTGAGCGAGGTGCACGACCTCACCGATGCGCCGACCGCGACGTTCGCCTCGGTGACGGGGCGCGAGGACGATCTGGTGGCGCAGCAGGCGCGGCTCGCCGACCTGACGGTGGTCCCGCATCCCGAAGCGGGCGAGGACGTATCCTCGTCGGACGCGCTGCACGCGGTGCTGTTCGACAGCGGCAGCCCCGTGATGATCGCGCCGCACGCGACGCCCGCTAGCATCGGCACGCGGGTGTGCATCGGCTGGAACGGGTCCGCGGAATCGGCCTCAGCCGTGCACGCGGCGCTGCCATGGCTGAGGCAAGCCCAGAGCGTGCGCGTGCTCTATTCCGACGAGTATCAGCGCCGCGGGCCGGGGGCGCGCGAGATCGCCGACTACTTGCTGATACACGGGGTGCACGCCGAAATCGCTTCGTTCAAGGCGATCGACCGCAGCGTCGGCGCCGGACTGCTGGGGGGAGCGCGCGACTTCGGCGCCGATCTGCTGGCGATGGGTGCCTATTCACACTCGCGGCTGCGGCAGCTCATCCTGGGCGGGGTGACGCGGCACGTGCTCGAATTCGCGACGCTGCCGCTGCTCATGAATCGCTGACATGGCGACGAGCGTCTTCGGAGTCGACGATCCGAAGACGCTCGTCGCGCTGGCGGCCTATGTAAAGCTGCTGCGGGCGAGCCGATCGGTGCTGTCGCGGATCGAGCGGGCGCTCGCCGCGCACGGGCTGACGCCGACGCAGCTCGGCGTGCTCGAATGCATCCTGCACAAGGGACCGCTGACGCATCGCGAGCTGGGCCGCAAGGTGCTGACGTCCGCCGGCAATATGACCGATGTGATCGACAAGCTCGAAGCGCGCGGGCTCGTACGGCGGCGGCGCGACACCGCGGATCGGCGCGTCGTGCGCGTGGAATTGACCTCGGAGGGCCGACGCCTGATCGAGCAGGTGTTCCCGAGCCATGCGGACGATATCGCAGCCGCCATGTCCGGGCTCACGCCGGCGGAGCTCGAGCAGCTCGGGAGCTTGCTCCGCAGCCTCGGCACCAGGGCCGCCCGCCCACTTGAAATCGGCGAGGCGGCGCCCATTGTAAGCCGTCGAAAAGTTTGACGTCGAACAAAAGGAGCTCACGATGATCGATGTGCGTCCGTTCGACCGCCTCGGCCATTTCCAGAACGACTGGCTGAATGCGCGGCATCACTTCAGCTTCGGCCACTATCACGACCCGGCGCGCATGGGCGTCGGCGCACTGCGGGTGTGGAACGACGACGAAATCGCGCCCGGCAAGGGATTCGACCCGCACCCGCATCGCGACATGGAGATCATCACCTACGTCCGCGAGGGCGCGATCACGCATCGCGACAGTCTCGGCAACGAAGGGCGCACCGAGGCCGGCGACGTGCAGGTGATGCATGCCGGCAAGGGGATCACGCACGCGGAGTACAATCTGGAAGCGACACCCACGCGGATCTTCCAGATCTGGATCATGCCGCGCGAACAGGGCGTGGCGCCAGGCTGGGGCGCGCGGGAATTCCCGAAAAGCGGATCGGGCAGTCTCGTCGCACTTGCGGATGGGCGTCCGGGCGCGAACGGCGAGGCGCTCCCGCTCCACGCGGATGCGGCGGTGCTCGCCGGAACGGTGCGCGCCGGCGAGACGGTGCGGCAGACGCTCGCACCTGGCCGGGTTGCGTACCTCGTGCCGGCGACGGGCTCGGTGACGGTGAACGGCAAGACGCTGAAGACGCGCGACGGTGCTGCGATCGTCGACGAGCCCGACATCGAGATCACCGCAACGAGCGATGCGGAGATCGTATTGGTCGACGTGGCCGCCTGACGTTGCCAAGCCGCCGCAGGCCCGGATACCCTCCCGGCGCATAAAGCCGGGAGGAACGGGCGGTGGCAGAATTCGCCGGGTTGGGCATGCATCTCGGCAACCTCGCGCACCTGTCTCACGCGAAATCGCGCTCCATCAGTCCCGAGAATTTCACCGGCGAAAAAGGCCAGGGCGGGATGGCGACCGAAGGAACCGGCGCGCATCGCGCGCGCGGTCTCGGCCGGGGCTGGAAGATCTCGCCGTCGATCGAAATCCAGCCCGGCGAGACTCGCGAGCTCGCCGACATTGCGGGGCCCGGCGCCCTGCAGCAACTCTGGTGCGTGGTGAGCTCGCGGCGCTGGCGTCACCTCATCCTGCGGATCTTCTGGGACGATCAGCCGCATCCCTCGGTCGAATGCCCTCTCGGCGATTTCTTCGCGTCCGGCTGGGACATCTTCGCGCAGCTCTCGTCGCTGGCGGTCTGCGTCAATCCGGGACGCGCGTTCAACTGCTACTGGGAGATGCCGTTCCGCAAGCGCTGCACGATCTCGCTCGAGAATCGCGATGACGACGCCTGCATCCTCTACTACCAGTTCAACTACGCGCTGACCGAGGTGCCGGAAAGCTGCGCGTATTTCCACGCGCAATTCCGGCGCACGAATCCGCTGCCGTTCAAGCAGGATTACACGATCCTCGAAGGCGTGAAGGGATGGGGCCATTACGTCGGCACCTATCTCGCCTGGGGGGTGAACAATTCCGGCTGGTGGGGCGAGGGCGAGATCAAGTTCTTCATGGACGGGGACAGCACGTTCCCGACGATCTGCGGGACGGGAACAGAGGACTATTTCTGCGGGTCGTACAACTTCGACATCGGTTCACGCGAACCGGCGAAGCCGCGCGCCTATACCGAATTCACGACGCCCTACGCGGGGCTGCACCAGGTGCTGCGGCCGGACGGGACGTATCAGTCGCAGACCCGGTTCGGGATGTATCGCTGGCACATCACCGACCCGGTCCGCTTCGAACAGGATCTGCGCGTGACCATCCAGGCGCTGGGATGGCGGACGGATCTGGACCGCCGCTACCTGCCGCTGCAGGACGATATCGCGTCGGTCGCGTACTGGTATCAGACGCTGCCGAGCGCGCCGTTCCCGGCGCTGCCGGAGCGGGATTATCTGGAAATCATCTGAGCGGACATGGGCGTCGTCGCTTATATCGCGGGACGCCTCGTCGCATACGTTCTGGTGATCCTCGTCGGCATCACGACGGTGTTCGTGGTGCCGCGGCTGCTTCCGACCAATCCGGTCGAGGCGATGCTGGGCAAGCTGACCTCGCAGGGCGCTTACATGGATCCCGTGCAGGTCGACGCTTTACGCCGGTCGCTGACCGATGCGTTCGGCCTCCACGGCTCGGTACTCGCGCAGTACGGGCGCTTTCTGCATCGCGTGCTGCTGACCGGCGATTTCGGGCCGTCCTTCGCGATGTATCCGACACCGGTGAGCACACTGATCCGCGAGGCGCTGCCGTGGACGTTCGGCCTGCTGCTGACCAGCACGCTGATCGCGTGGACGCTCGGCAATCTGGTCGGGCTGCTGATCGGGCTCTATCCGAACCGGACAAGCTCGCGTGCGATGGAGGCCGTCGCGGTCTGCATCTATCCGATCCCGTATTACGTGCTCGCGCTCGTGCTCAGCATCTTCTTCAGCTATATCTGGCCGATCTTCCCGCTGACGACGACGGTGCAGGGGGCGCCGTGGACGCTCGACTTCGTCGGCAGCGTCATCTGGAACTCGTTCCTGCCGGCGCTGTCGATCATCATCGTCGTGTTCGGCTGGTGGGTCATCAGCATGAAGGCGCTGTCGCAAACGGTCGTGCAGGAGCCGTTCGTGCATTACGCGCGGCTGCGCGGCCTTTCCGAAACGAGGGTGCTCGGCGCCTATGTCGCACGCAACGCGATGCTGACGCAGGTGACGGTGCTCGCGTTGCAGCTCGGGCTGATGTTCAGCGGATCGCTCGTCTGCGAGATCCTGTTCGCCTATCCGGGCATCGGCAGCTTGCTCTACTCGGCGGTCGTGCAGGGGGATTACAACCTGCTGATGGGGACCGTCGCGCTCTCCATCGTCGCGGTCGCCACCGCAACGCTCGCGATCGACCTGCTCTATCCGCTGATCGATCCGCGCGTGCGCTATCGCTGATGCGCGGATCGGGGCGGCTCGCGGCGGGGCTGAGCATGATGGCGGTATTCGCCGTCCTCGGCTTCGGGCTGCCATGGTTCGCGCCAAACGATCCGCGCCAGTGGCAGACGGTACCGCGCAACCGGCTGCCGAGCTTCGCGCATCTGCTTGGGACGACGAATCTCGGCCAGGATACGTTCTGGCTCCTGACCTGGGCGATCCGCAATTCGCTGATGCTCGGCATTTCCGTCGCGTTCCTCGCGACGCTGATCGGCGTGCTGATCGGACTGACCGCCGGATATCGCGGCGGAGCGACCGACCGCGTGCTGTCGTTCGTGATGGACAGCTTCCTGTGCCTGCCGGGGTTGCCGGTGCTGATCCTGCTCGCCTCGCTCTTGCAGGGAAGCGCGTCGCTCCCGCTGATCGCGGTGGTGCTGGTGCTGTTCAACTGGCCGTTCCCCGCGCGGCAGATTCGTGCGGTCGCGCTCAGCATGCGCGAGCGCGAGTTCGTACATGTCGCGTGGTTCAGCGGCGAATCCGGGCTGCGGATCATCACCCGGCAGATCTTTCCGTACTTGCGGCCCTGGGCGGTTGCGAACCTGGTCAATACGGTCCTCGTGACGCTCGCCGTCGAGACGAGTCTCGCGGTCATCGGATTTTCGAGCGCGCAGCAGGCGACTCTGGGAACGATGATCTATTGGGCCGTGAAGTACCAGGCGCTGCTCGCCGGACGGTGGTGGTGGATCGGGCCGCCGGTCGTGGCAATCATCGTTTTGTTCATCGGGCTGTTCCTGGTCGGATCGGGCCTGGAGCTCCGGCGCGCGGCCTCGCGCGGGCGTTCGATCGCGTGATCACGCTGGACGGCGTCCGCGCGGGGTATGATACGCCGTCCGGCTTCGTGGCCGCGGTGGATGGGGTGAGTCTGACGCTCGCGGATCACGAGATCCTCGGGGTCGCCGGTGAATCGGGCTGCGGCAAGTCGACGCTCGTGCGATTGATCTACGGCGAGTTCGGCGCGCGGACGCCGCTGCGGCTGGCGAGCGGGAGCATTGCGGCGAGGTTCCCCGGCGCGGACGGCGGCGCTCCGATTGCGGTTCCGGGCGAGCGGCTCCGGGCGCATTGGTGGGATCTGGTCACCTACGTGCCGCAAGGCTCGATGAGCGTGCTCAACCCGGTGATGCGGATCGGCGCGCAGTTCGTCGATGCGTTGCCGGGACGGCGGCGGGGCCACGGGATGGACGCGGAGATCGCGGCATTCCTCGCCGAGTTCGATCTGGATTCGCAGGTGCTGCGCGCCTATCCGCATCAGCTCAGCGGCGGGATGCGGCAGCGCGTGCTGGTCGCGATGGCGGCGTTCGTGCATCCGCGCGTGATCCTCGCCGACGAGCCGACGACGGCGCTCGATGTGGTCGTCCAAAAGCGAATTCTCATCCTGCTGCGGCAGGTGCAGCGGCGGCAGCGCAACAGCGTCGTGATCGTCTCGCACGATCTCGGCGTGCACTACCAGGTCGCCGATCGGCTCGCCGTGCTCTACGCGGGGAAGCTGATCGAGATCGGGCCGACCGATCCCGTGTTCGCGCGGCCGCTGCATCCGTACACGCAGGGCCTGATCGAGGCCATCCCGCGCGTCGGCGACGATCAGCCGCGCGGCGGGATCGAGGGGCGGCCTCCGGACCTCGCGGCGCCGCCGCCTGGCTGCCGCTTCCATCCGCGTTGCCGGGAGGCGCGCGCGCTGTGCGCGCGTGCGGAGCCGGCGTTGGAGGAGAAGGCAGCGGGACGGTTCGCGGCGTGCCACTTCCGGTGAGCGACGCCCCGCTCGTCGCTTTCGAGAACGTGAGCAAGGTGTTTCGCGCGGGCGGGTTGCTGAGCGGGCGCCCGGTGGCCGCGGTCGACGGGGTTTCGTTGCGCCTGGAGCGGAGCGCGGGGATCTTCGCGATCGCGGGCCAGTCG
>DATAPS010000285.1:0-7351 GCA_036265085.1 Acetobacteraceae bacterium
AGACGATCGCCCACAGGTGGCGGCCTTCCTCGACGTTGACCTGGAACAGGTTGCGCATGTCGTAGAGCGATGGCGCCGTCGCGCCGAGATGCCGTTGCTGCTCGACCGACGCGGGTTCGGTGTCACCCTGGATCACCAATAGGCGCCGCAACATCGCGCGATACTCGCCCGGCACCTCCTGCCACGCCGCCTCGCCGTTGTGCGCGCCGAAGCCGATCGTCCGCCCGTCGACCGCGGGGGCGAGCAGCACGCCCCATTTGTATTCCGGCATGCGGACGTAATCGAACCGCGCCCAGCCCTTCGGGTCGACGCTGATCGCGGTGCGGAGATAGACGAGGCTCTGCTGGAATCCCGCGGGTCCCATATCTTTCCACCAGTCGATGTAGCCGGGATGCCAGGTCTCCAGCGCCTTGCGCACGCGCAAATCGGTGCTCAGTCCGACATTGTTCGGGATCAGCCCGTCATATTCGACGTTCACGCCACTCACGGTGCCGTCCGGCATGGTCGCCTCCCCCTCAAACCCGGTTGAAATCGAACGCGGCCTTCACGCCGCTGCCGTAGCGCTTGAGCGCGCCGGTCTCGCCGACCGCGTTGGCGCGCTGGAAGATCCAGTTCTGCCACGCGGTCAGGCGTCCGAAGATGCGCGTCTCCATGGTCTCGGGACCGGGGAACCGCAGATTGGCCTCGAGCCCCGTAAGCGCATCGGGCGAAAAGCTCGCGCGCTCCTCGAGCAGCAGCCGCACCTCGTCGTCCCAGTCGATCTCGTCGAAGGTCGCAGTCACCAATCCGAGCGCCTCGGCCGCGTCGCTGTCGAGCGCTGCCCCAAGCTGGGCCTGCGCGCGCCCGACGCTGTCCGGCTCGCCGTAGAAACGCGTCTGCAGCCGGGTGAGCCCGTTGCCCATCGGATAGGTGCCGAAGTTCAGCGCGCTCAGCGCCAGCGCCGCCAGCGGCCGGTTATCGCCGCTTCGCGCGCCGGCGAACATGATCGAGCGGTCCGCCGCGAAGACCAGTTCGCCGAGGGAACCAGCGAAGCACGACCCTGGTTCGATCAGCGCGATCAGGCTCCGCGAGGTCATGTCGACGCGCTTGAACACCCGCTTGAGATAGTGGCGGATCTCCCGCACCAGCCAGTCCGAGGCGTGCGCCTCGAGCATCGCGTCGGCGGCGAGCACCGAAGCCGGGTCGCCCTCGCTGCGGAACACGATCACACCGAGATCCGGCTCGTTGAACCGTAGATGCAGCATCGCGTCGTCGAGCTCGCGCGCGACCGCGAGCGGCCAGAACCCCGCCCCCGCCGCATGGATGCCCGCGAGGCTGTCGGGCAACCCGTCCGGTCCGAACACCGTCACCGTCGCCCGCCGCGCCGTCCGCGCCAGCTCGATCCGTACGTACCTATATGTTACGTTGTCAGTCCCGAATGTCCGCCGCAGCGGGACCAGCTTGATCCCCGTCGCATCCGCCGGTCGGTCGGTCCGCGCTGCGAACTCAGCCGCCCGAGCCGCAACCCTCTGATCCCACGCCGAGGGCGGCACCGTCTCGTCCACCAGCCGCCACGCAACCGCACGCTCGCCGCGGACGCCTTCCTCCACGGTGCAGAACACATCCGCCCGGTCGCGCCGCACGCGCCGCTTGTCGGTGAGCCGCGTGAGGCCCCCTGTCCCCGGCAGCACCGCCAGCAGCGGCGCCTCTGGCAGGGACACGGTGGAGCGGCGGTCGTCGATCAGCATCACGTGCTCGGCCGTCACCGCCAGTTCGTAGCCTCCGCCCGCCGCCGTTCCGTTCACCGCGGCGAGATAGACCTGCCCCGACTGCGCCGACGCATCCTCGATCGCAAGCCGCGTCTCGTTGGTGAACTTGCAGAAATTGACCTTGTGGCCGTGCGTGGCGCCGCCGAGCATCCGGATGTTCGCGCCCGCGCAGAACACCCCATCCTTGCCCGAGCGCAGCACCACCGCGCCCACTTCCGGACGCTCGAACCGCAGCCGCTGCACCGCGTCGGCGAGCTCGATATCGACGCCGAGATCATAGGAATTCAGCTTCAGCTCGTAACCGCCGAACAGGCCGCCGGCAGCGTCGACGTCCATGACGAGGTGCGCGACCCGCCCCTCGATGCGCAGCTTCCAATGGCGGTAGCGGCTTGGATCGGTTTGAAGATCGATGCGGTCCATCGCCGGCGCGTTCTCCCTCATGCGCATGCATTATAGTGCAAATCCGCAGGTCGGCAAGAATTATAATGCCGACGCTCCCTCCCGCAGCATACGACGGGCGAAAGCCGCGATCGCGTCCAAACTTGGCGTTGGCGCTTCCAGATGCGGCGCGTGGCGTGCGTCGGGAATCAGCAGTGTCTCCAGCGGAGCGGTGACGCGGCGCCGAGCCATGTCGAACTGCGCCGTCGTCCCGTACGGATCGTCCTCGCCTTGAATGAGAAGCGTCGGCGTGCGAATGCGCGCCAACTCCGCGCTCAGGTCGAACGCGCGCGGGAAATCCGGATCGAGCCAAGCCCGGTTCCAGCCCCAGAACGCGCCGTCCACATCGTCGTGATACCGGGCGAGCCTCGGCCGGAGGTCGCCCGTCTGATAGGCTTCGCGCGCTTCCGCGATGCTCGCGACACCGATCGGCTCGACGAAGAAGTGCGCGGCGATCAGCGCAAGCCCCCGCACCCGATCGTCGTCGCAGGAACCACCGTGAATCGCCGCGATCGAGCCACCGTCGGAATGCCCGACCAGCACGCAGCGCTCGATGGCCGCGGCATCCAGCACGCGCGGCAGCACCTCCCGGGCTTCGACATGCATGTAATCGAGCGGCCGCGGCACGGCGACCGGCGCCGAACGCCCATAGCCGAACCGCGAATAGGCGAACACGCCGCATCCGGTTGCCGCCGCGAGCGCCGCCGGTACGTCGCGCCACAGCGCCACACATCCGAGCCCCTCATGCAGCAGCACCAGCGTCGGCGCCGCCTCCGGCCCCGGCCCCCACCACGCCGTCTCGATCTCACGCCCGTCCAGGATCACCGATCGCCCTCGCAACGGTAAGCCTGCACTATATCGGCAGTGACTGGAGCAGGAGGACCGCGTGACCGAACGGCTCTACTTTGAGGATTTCGCCGTGGGCCAGATATTCCGCGCCGGCCCGCGTCACGTCACGGCGGAGGAGATCAAGCGCTTCGCCGCCGAATTCGACCCCCAGCCGTTCCATCTTGACGAAATGGCCGCGGGAGCCACTGTCTTCGGCGGTCTCGCGGCCAGCGGCTGGCACACCGCCGCGATGACAATGCGGATGTTGGTCGACGGCGCGCTGCCGATCGCGGGCGGCATCATCGGCTCCGCGATCGACGAGTTGCGCTGGCTCCGCCCGGTCCGCCCGGGCGACATCCTCACCGTTGAGGCCGAGATTATCGAGGTCCGCGAGTCCTCCCGCCCGACGCAGGGACGGATTCGCACGCGCTCCACCACCCGCGCCGCGGACGGCGAGGCCGTTCAGAGTTTCATCGCCAACCTGCTCGTGCCTCGCCGTCCGCCCGCGTAAGCGTCAGCCCGGCGTCGAGCCGTGCGAGGCCTTGCGCTGGACCGCCCGCGCGTGGCGATAGGCTTGGACGTCCGCCATCGTCACGTAGCCTTTGCCGCTCAGATCGATTTCGGAAAAGTGCCGCACGATCATGGGCATGCTCCCCGCCTTCGCCTGATCGAGCGTCAGGTGGCCGTCATGGGTCGTGTTCGCCGCCTGGAACTGGGCGACGAAACGCTGCTCCCGCGTCGCGTTCTGGCCCGCCGGAGCACCGGAAGGTGCGGGAACCGGGGCCGGCGTCGTCTGGGCGACCGCGACGCCCGACAGGGTGAGGGCGCCGAGCACGGCGCTAGTCATCATCAGTCGTTTCACGAAAAGAACTCCTTGCTGGAGCGTATATCGCTCCCGCGAGGACAATGGCCCCCGAATGTAACGCGGGCTTATCCCGGACATGCGGAAGTATTGCGGCGCAGCCGTACGCCATCACGCCGCCGAGCGGCCGTATCGCGCGAGCGCCAAGTCTCCGGCGTCGATCTCCGGCACCCGTCCTGACATCAGATCCGCCAGCACGCGCCCCGATCCGCAGGCCATCGTCCAGCCGAGCGTGCCGTGACCCGTGTTCAGCCAGAGGTTCGGGAACTTCGTCGGTCCCACGACCGGTGTTCCGTCCGGCGTCATCGGCCGCAGCCCCGTCCAGAACGACGCGCGCGCAAGGTCGCCGCCGCGCGGGAAGAGATCCCCGACCGAATAGAGCAGCGTCTCCCGGCGCGGCATCCGGAGACGCAACGAGAACCCGGCCAGCTCTGCCGTCCCGCCCACGCGGATGCGGTCGCCGAGCCGCGTGATCGCGACCTTGTAGCTCTCGTCCATCACTGTCGAGGCGGGTGCGAATTCCGGGTCGGCAACCGGCACCGTGATCGAGTAGCCCTTCACCGGATACACGGGCAGCGGGATGCCCAGCGGTCGCAACAGCTGCGGCGAGTAGCTTCCCATCGAGACGACATACGCATCGGCCGTGGGCGCACCGGCATCGGTTTCGACGCCGACGATCCGGCCCGCCTCTGTGCGCAGGGCCGTCACGCGCACGCCGTAGCGAAAGGTGACGCCGATCCGGGCTGCCTGCTCAGCCAGCCGTTGCGTGAACTGGTGCGCGTCCCCGGTTTCGTCGCCGGGCAGCCGCAGGCCGCCCACGAATTTCTCCCGCGTCAGCGCCAACGCCGGTTCCGCCGCGATGCATCCGGACGGGTCCAGCACCTCGTACGGCACCCCATACGAGCCGAGCACCGCGGTGTCGTCCCCGACATGATCGAGTTGCTTCTGCAGGCGGAACAGCTGCAGCGTGCCCTGCGCGCGGTGATCGTATTCGATGTTGATCTCCGCGCGCAGATCCTTCAGCGCGTCACGGCTGTATTCCGCGAGCCGCACCATCCGGCCCTTGTTGCGGCGGTACGCGCCCTCGGTGCAGTTGGCCAGCAGCCGCGCCGCCCAGGCGATCATCTGCGCGTCCGGCATCGGCCAGACGACGAGCGGCCGATGCCGCATCATCAGCCAGCGCGCCGCCTTGACCACCAGCCCCGGCGCCGCCCACGGCGCGGAATAGCCGGGCGAGACCTGACCCGCGTTGGCGAAGCTGGTTTCCATACCGGCCGCCGGCTGGCGGTCGATGACCGTAACCTCGTGGCCCGCCTTCGCGAGATACCAAGCGGACGAGACGCCGACGACACCGGCGCCGAGAATGACGATCTTCATGGGACGACTGGGTCGCTCGTGAGGGATGCGAAAGGCACGCCTACCCAGGACAGACCGAAGGGGCTTTGGCAAGCCGCCGCGTCGCGCGGTATACGGTGTCGCGGCCGTAGGCACCGACCGGCTTTCACCATTCGATGCGGGAGAATGACGATGCCCAATGAGAAAATGGCGGCGCAGATGACGAGCAAGCCCGGCTTCATCGCCGCGCTCGACCAGAGCGGCGGATCCACGCCCGGCGCGCTCCGGCTCTACGGCATCCCGGACAGCGAGTACGGCGGCGACGAAGCCAAGATGTTCAAGCTGATGCACGAAATGCGCGTCCGGATCATCACCGCGCCGGCGTTTACCGGGGAGAAGGTCGTCGGCACGATCCTGTTCGAGCGCACCATGGACGGGGAGGCGCAGGGAATGCCGGTGCCAACCTTCCTGTGGGAGAAGCGCGGCGTCGTTCCGTTCGTGAAGGTGGACAAGGGGCTCGAGTCAGAGAAGGACGGCGTGCGGCTGATGAGGCCGATTTCCGATCTCGACACGCTGCTGTCGCGCGCCGTGAAGCTTGGCGTCTATGGCACCAAGATGCGTTCGGTGATCGACCACGCCTCGAAGGCAGGGATCGCCGCCATCGTGAAGCAGCAGTTCGAGGTCGCGTCCCAGATCGACGCGCACGGGCTGATGCCGATCATCGAGCCCGAGGTCTCCATCAACAGCCCGGACAAGGCGGACGCCGAAACCATCCTTCGCGACGAGATCACGCGCAGCGTCGACGCCTTGCCCGCCGGCCGGAAGGTCATGCTCAAGCTGACGATTCCGACCGTTCCGGATCTGTATCTGCCGTTGACCAAACACCCGCATGTCGCGCGGGTTGTCGCGCTCTCGGGCGGCTACAAGCGCGACGACGCGTGCCGCCGGCTCGCCCAGAACCACGGGATGATCGCGAGCTTCTCGCGGGCGCTGGTGGAAGATCTGAAAGTGTCGATGAGCGACGCGGAGTTCCATGCTGCGCTCGCACGTGCGATCGACGAGATCTATCAGGCCTCGACGGTGAAGCACTCGAGCGCGACGGTTCAAGGTTAGATCCAATCCGTCACTGCGAGGCCCCCAGGGCCGTGGCGATCCAGGGGCACCGCACGGTGCGGCCACTCTCGATCGCCACCACCCCCGCTGCGCTGGCTCGCGATGATGAGCCGGCTCGACGGAACGCTCTCAAGGATCCGTCCGCAGCTTCCGCCCAACAAACGGCCGCCCCTGGCTCCCTGAGCCCGCCTCACTCCACTAGTGCGTGAGCGCCCGGTGCCCGGCCATGACCCAGGAATCAGGCGAGGTCACTGCCGCCCTCAATCCGGCCGGCCACGGCGGTCCAGGAATCGCGAAAACGCCGCCAGCGTGTTCTCCGAGACGTGGTGCTCGATCCCTTCCGCATCCGCCTCGGCGTCCTCCGGACCGACCCCGAGTGCAATCAGCAGCGCCACGACGACCCGGTGGCGCGCCCGCACCCGCTCGGCCATCGCGTGCCCCGCTTCGGTCAGGAACAGTCCGCGATACGGCTTGCCGTTGACCAGTCCTTCCCGCTTCAGCCGGCCGATCGTCTTGATGACGGTCGGATGGGAGACGCCCTGCCGGCGCGCGATGTCGACCGTCCGTGCCTCGCCTTCCGTCGCCAGCAGATCGGCGATCAACTCGACATAGTCCTCGGCGAGCACCGACGATCGAGCGGCGCGCGCGCGTCCGAAGCGGTCGGCCTGATCCGCTTCGGCGCTTTGTGAGACGGGCAGCGTGAGCTCAGCGTTCATCTGTGTTCGATTGGCCAGAGGCAGCACGTTTGTCAGCGGCCCGTCCGTTCAACCACCCGCGAGACCCCGGACAGGCACGCCGAAAGTTTGCAGCAGCAGCACCACGTTCAGAGCGACGATTGCGACCGTCCCCACCACCGCGGCCACTTGAGTCGCACGGCCGTTCGCGAACTCTCCCATAATGTCGCGGCGGCCGGTGAACGCAACCAGTGCGATCAGGGGGGCCGGCAAGACGAAGGATAGCACGACCTGACTGATGACGAGCGCTTCCGTCGCATTTACGCCGAGGGCGACCACGATGAAGGCGGGGA
>DATAPS010000286.1:0-7666 GCA_036265085.1 Acetobacteraceae bacterium
CTCGTGCTGCGCGGCTTCCTCGGGATCTCGCTGCTCGGCCGCTCGCAGACCTGGGTGCGGATACGGTAGGGCTCAGCGCCCGACCGCATATCCCTGCATTCCGCGCGGGTTCGCCCCCGCGAACATCTGCCCGTCCGCCTCGATCCGCGCGCCTGACAGCCGTCCCTCGGTCCACTCCGGCCCGAGCTCGGCGAGGTGCCCGCGCCGCGCCATCTCGTCGCAGACCGCGTGGCCGTAGCGGCCTTCGAGCACGAGCTTCCCCGGCCGGGCGACGCGCGGCCAGAAGCTGCTCGGCCAGTGCTCGGTGTGAAAGCCCGGCGCGTCGATCGCCTGCTGGATCGTCATCGCGTGATGCGCCATGCGCAGGAACATCGTCAGCGACCACTGGTCCTGCTGGTCGCCGCCCGGCGTTCCGAACGCCATCCACGGCTTGCCGCCGCGCAGCGCAAAGCTCGGCGACAGCGTCGTGCGCGGGCGCTTGCCGGGCGCGAGGCCGTTCGGATGCTTCGTATCAAGCCAGAACATCTGACCCCGCGTGCCGATGCAGAAGCCGAGCTCCGGCACGACCGGCGAGGATTGGAGCCAGCCGCCCGATGGCGTCGCGCTGACCATGTTGCCGTGGCGGTCGATGACGTCGATGTGGCAGGTGTCCGCGCCGATCACGCCGAGCCTTGCCACGGTCGGCTCGCCCACCCCCGGCGCGCGGGTGAGCATGTCCGCCCGCGCCGCGGCGTTGTGGTCCACTCGCGGCTCGTAGCCGTCGATCCGTCCCGGCCGCAGCTCCATCGAGGCCCGCTCGCCGACCAACTCCCGGCGCTTGTCATTGTACGTGGGCGACAGCAGCTCGTTGAGCGGCACTTTCACGAACTCAGGGTCACCATAGTACGCCTCGCGATCGGCGTAGGCGAGCTTGGCGCACTCGACGACGGTGTGGACGAAGTCCGGGCCGACCGGGTCCATCGCCCCGATGTCGAACCCGCGGAGCAGTGCGAGCTGTTGCAGGAACACCGGTCCTTGGTTCCATGGCCCGCATTTCAGCACGGTGTGCTCGCCGTAATCGTAGCTGACCGGGTCTTCCACCGGCGCGGCCCAGCGCGCCATGTCATCGGCCGAGAGCAGGCCGCGATGGCGGCGTCCGGAGGCGTCCAGAACGTCGGTGCTGTCGAAGAACCGCCCGATCGCCTCGGCGACGAATCCGCGATACCAGGCATTGCGCGCCGCATCGATCCGCGCCTCGCGCGTCGATCCAGATGCCGCCTCGCGACACAGCCGCTCCCACGTGTTGGCGAGCGCGGGCCGGGCGAACAGGGTTCCGGGCCCAGGCACCTTGCCGCCGGGCAGGAAGACGGCGGCCGATGTCGGCCACTCCTCCTCGAAGAGCGGCCGCACGCCCTCGATCGTGGCCGAGATGCGCGGCACGATGTGGATGCCGGTCCGGGCGTAGCTGATCGCGTAGGCCAGCACGTCCGCCAGTTCCCACGTTCCCCAGTCGCGCACCAGCAGGCACCAGGCGTCGAATGCGCCGGGAACGACGGCGGGCAGCAGGCCGGTGCCGGGAATGAGGTCGAGGCCGAGCGCCTCGAAGGCGGCGATCGTTGCGCGATCGGGGGCGACACCCTGACCGCAGACGACGTGCTGCGTGTGGGTCTTCGCCGCGTGCAGGATGATCGGCGCGTCCCCGCCCGGTCCGTTCAGGTGCGGCTCGGCGATCTGCAGGACGAACGCAGTCGCGGCCGCCGCATCGAAGGCGTTGCCGCCGCGCTCCAACACCGACATCCCGACCTGGCTCGCGATCCAGTGCGTCGAGGCGACCACGCCGAATGTGGCGGCGATTTCTGGCCGGGTCGTGAACATGCCGCATCTCCGGGTTGCGTGATGCCAAACCTACCGGGTAGGTGCGCCGTGTCAAAACGCGGAACCGCAATGCTGATGCTGATCGTCGGGCCATCGGGGGCAGGGAAGGACACGCTGCTCAACGCTGCGCGCAAGATGCTTCGGGACGACAATCGCTTCCGCTTCGCCCGCCGGGCGATCACGCGCGCCGCCGACGTGGGCGGCGAGGACCACGAGCCGGTCGATGCCGCCAGCTTCGCATTGCGCCGCGCCGCCGGAGCCTATGCGCTGACATGGGAAGCCCACGGGTTGCACTACGGCATTTCCGCGGAGATTGGATTGGAGCTGGCAGCGGATCGCGTCGTGGTTGCCAGCGTCTCCCGCAGCGTCGTCGCGGAAGCTGCGCACCGCTACCCCGTGGGTGTGATCGAGATCACCGCTCCGCCGGAGCTGCTCAGCGAACGTCTCACCTCGCGCGGACGCGAGGGGCCGGGGGACATCGCGGAGCGCTTGGCGCGGCAGGTGGACATCGAGGAGGAGCTCGAGCGCGTCACGATCGTCAACAACGGGACGATCGACGAGGGGGCTCGGCGGCTCGTGGCGGAGCTTCTTCGGGTGGCCGACATGACGTTCGGTTAGATCAGGCCGGCGGTTCGTCGTACGACAGGCTCCATTCCGGCGTCCATAACCAGCACCGTTCAGGCGACGTTTCGCCGAGGCGCAGACTGCGGACGAACTCGATTCCGTCGCGTTCCAGGGCGGCGGCGAGACGCTCATGCTGCGCGGCGTCGCCTGCCAGGGCGCCTTCCGCCATCACGAACCAGCAGCGCGAGACGAAGCGCACCGAGAAGGCGCTCCCGGTGCGCGTCGCCGCGATCACGACGCCGCTGCCCCGGGATGTCCGCCCCCCGCGCGCGCAGAGCGGGAATTCGAGCGTTCCCCGCATCCCGAGATTGCGGAGCCAGCGGAGCGCTGGGGCGGGGACGCCGAAATTGACATAGATGCGGTCCACCTCGCCGGCCGGGAATGCGGCGGCATCCCCCCGGTGCAAGGTGACGCGCGGCCAGCCACGCAAGTTCGCGGCCGCAGATCCGGCCAATTTCGTGTCGAACTCGACCGCATCGACGAGCCCGTCGGGGCCGGCGAGCTCGCCGAGCAGGGCGGAATAGTAGCCGGCCCCTGCGCCGAGATGCAGGATCCGTTCGCCCGGGCGCACGCCGAGATGGTGCAGCATCAAGGCGTGCAGGGAGGGGCTGCCGTTATTGACGTGGCGGGCAATGTCGAGCTGCACGAGGACGTCGTCGTAGATGCGCGCCAAGTCGCCGGTCTCGATCACGGAGCCGGACTGCGGCTCGATGATCTTCCAGGGCGGGGACCCGAGGAAGCGCTCGCGCGGGACTGCGGCGAAGGCGGACTCGACACGCGGGTCCCGGGCCGGGAGTCCCGCGGTGATGCGGCGGGCGTAATCACGGCGCCGGCGTGCGTGTTCCTCGGCTTCGTGGCGGTCGTTCGTCATCCTGCGTCCAGACGCGCCCGAAGCGGCGGTGGCGTTGCAGCGTCGATCCGATTAGTCACGTTCGTATGCCTCGTCGATTCCTCATCACCGGCGGCGCCGGCTTCGTCGGCAGCCATCTCGTGGCACTCCTGCTCGATCGTGGCGAGCATTGCGTTGTGTTGGACAATCTCCGGACCGGCCATCGCGGCGCGGTGCTGCCGGGCGCGGCGTTCGCCGCATGCGATCTCGCGGACGCCGCCGCCCTGGATGCGGTGCTTGCGGACGGCCCGTGGGACGGCGTGTTCCATTTCGCCGCGATGTCGCTTGTCGGCGAGAGCATGCGCGAGCCGTACCGCTATCTCGCCGCCAATGTCGGCACCGGGATCGCGCTGATCGACGCTTGCGTGCGGCACGGCGTGCGGCGGTTCGTGTTCTCCTCGACGGCGGCCCTGTTCGGCGCGCCGGAACGGATGCCGATCGACGAGGACGCGCCGATCGCGCCGGGCTCGCCGTACGGCGAGAGCAAGTGGATGTTGGAACGGGCGCTGTCGTGGGCGGACCGGATTCACGGACTGCGAAGTTCATGCTTACGCTATTTCAACGCGGCGGGCGCCGATCCGGCGGCACGGCTCGGGGAGGCGCACGATCCGGAGACGCACCTGATCCCGCTGGTGATCGATGCAGCACTCGGGCGGCGTCCGGCGATCGAAGTGTTCGGCAACGACTATCCGACGGCGGACGGCACCTGCATCCGGGACTACGTGCACGTGACTGACTTGGCCGATGCCCACCTGCGTGCGCTGGAGCAGCTGGACCACGGGAGCGTCGCCTACAATCTCGGGACCGGCGCTGGCCACACGGTGCTGGAGGTCGTTCGGTCGGTCGAACGCGTGTCCGGACGCACGGTGCCGGTCAAGATGGGCGTGAGGCGGCTCGGCGACCCGCCGGCGCTCGTCGCCGACCCGGCGAAACTGCGCCGCGAGACCGGATGGACGCCGCGCTTCACGGAGCTCGACGATATTGTGAGCACGGCATTCGCGTGGCGCGAGGCGCATCCGCTGGGCTACGGCTGAGGTCAGGATTCGCGTTCGATGGCGTCGAGGTAGGATGGGAGACCGACCAAGCGCTCCGTGATCGTACGGGCGGCTTGCAGGATGGCACGGGCCGTCGCGACCGAGGCGGCGAGATCGTAGTTCACGATCAGGTGGTCGAATTCCCCCGCGTGGGCGATCTCGGCGCGGGCAGCCTCCATGCGGCGGACGATCTCGCCGCCGTCGTCGCTCGCGCGGCCGACCAGACGGGCGCGCAGTTCGGCAAGCGACGGAGGCAGGATAAAGACGCCGACGACGTCGCCGGGCAGGGCGTCGCGGAGCTGGCGGAAGCCTTGCCAGTCGATGTCGAACACGAGGTCGCCTCCCGCGGAGAGCGCCTGCTCGACCGGCGCGCGCAGGGTGCCGTAGCCGCGGCCGAACACCTCTGCCCATTCGAGCAGCGTACCGTGCGCGGCCATCGCATCGAATTCTTCACGCGACCGAAAATAGTAATCGACGCCTTCCCGCTCGGCCGGGCGGGCCGCACGCGTGGTCACGCTGATCGAGAGCGTGAGCCCCGGATCATCGGCCACGAGCGCGCGCGCGATCGAGCTCTTGCCGCCACCCGATGGCGAGGCGAGCACAAGGCACAGGCCGCGCCGCTGCAGGCTGCGGACCGTCATTCGATATTCTGCACCTGCTCACGCAACTGCTCGATGGTCGCTTTCAGCTTCAGTCCGGTGGCGGTTAGTTCGATCGAGGCCGACTTGCTGCACAGCGTGTTCGCCTCACGGTTGAACTCCTGCACGAGAAAATCGAACCGGCGCCCGACATTCACCGCTTCGGCGAGAAGCGCGCGCGCGGCGGCGATATGGGCGGTGAGGCGGTCCAGTTCCTCGCGGACGTCCGAGCGCGACGCGAGCAGCGCCACCTCCTGCGCGATCCGCTCCTCAGGCAGCGCCGGCGTTTCCTCCAGCAGCGATTGCACGGTCTCGAGCATACGCGCGCGCTGGGCGGCGGGCTGCTCCGCCGCCTCGGCGCTCGCGCGGTCGCGCAGCGCCGCGATCTCGTCGAGCAGCGTAGCGAGCATCCCGGCGAGGCGGGCGCCCTCGCTCCGCCGCGCCGCGACGAGGGCATCCAGCGCGGCCGCGAAGCCCTCGCGGATCGCCGCGTCATTGCCGCGCGTCGCGTCCTCGCTTTCAACGGCGTTCGCGGGCCGGATGACGCCGGGCAAGGCCAGCAGCGCTTCCGCGCGCGGCGCCGTGCTGCCGGGGATCCGTGCAACGAGCTCGGTCGCGATCGTCAGAACCTGTTCGAGAGCGTCCGCGTCGACGGCGAGCTTTGCGGCCTCAGCGCGCTTCACGGTGAGGTTTGCGGTGATGTTGCCGCGCCGGAGCTGTTTGCCGGCGAGCTCGCGGACGACCGGTTCCACCGCCTCGAAGCCCGGTGGCAGCCGGAGTCGCAACTCGAGGCCACGCCCGTTGACGCTGCGCAGCTCCCAGCTCCAGGAGAAATTCTCGGCGGCGCCGTCTGCGCGCGAAAAGCCGGTCATGGACGCGAGGGGAGGGTTCATGCGAGGCCTTCTAGCAATGGCGCCACGCACACGGAACATCGGCGAGCGGCAATCGGTCCTGATCACCGGCGCGTCGAGCGGCATCGGTGCGGCGCTTGCGCGCGCCTGCGCTGGGCCGGGGGCGACGCTGCATCTCTCGGGCCGGCACGCGGACCGGTTGGACGGAGTGGCGGCGGAGTGCCGGGGCCGCGGCGCGACCGCGCATACGGCGGCGCTCGATGTCCGCGATGCCGACGCAGTCGCTCGGTGGATCGGGAGCGCGGGGCAGCTCGACGTCGTCATAGCGAACGCGGGAATCGGCGCCGGCGTCGACGCGCGTGGCCCGGAGGAGGCGGCGCAGGTGCGGGCGATCCTTGCAACCAACCTCGACGGCGCGCTCAACGTCGTCCTACCCGCGCTCGCGGCGATGCAGTCTCAGCCGCTTGGTGCGGATGGGCGGCGCGGACGCATCGCGGCGGTCGCATCGATCGCCGCTTTCATTCCCTCGCCGGGAGCGCCGGCATATTGCGCGTCGAAGGCGGCGCTCGACAGTTTCATGGTTGCCACTGCGGCGAGCGCGCGGCGCGTTGGTGTTGCGCTCACAAGCGTCTGTCCGGGCTTCATCAGGACGCCGATGACGGTTGCGAATGCATTTCCGATGCCGGGCTTGATGGATGCTGACCGCGCGGCCGGGATCATCCTGCGCGGCATCGCTGCCGGACGGATGCGGATCGCATTCCCGTGGTGGATGGCCGCGGGCGTACGTGCGACGGCGCTGCTTCCGGCCAGTGTGGTCACGGCGCTGCTGTCGCGCGCCGGCGGAAAAGCGCCCTTGCCTCCGACCGACGGCACCGCAATGTCTGCCACCCACGATTAGGGAGCGGGACGACGATGGCGCCGCGCAACGTCGGCATTTACACGATCACGGTCGGTGATTTCGAGGTCACGGCCCTGAACGACGGCATGTTCCAGGCGGCCACCGAGCTGCTCGTCGGGGTCGAGGGGGCGGAGGCCGAGCGGCTGCTGCGGGAGACGTTCCGCGTCCTCCCACCGCGGATCTCGGTCTCGGCCTTCCTGCTGCGCGCCGGCGGCCGCACCGTGCTGCTCGACGCCGGCACCGGCGTGCAGATGGGCGTGGGAGTCCTCGGCGACGTGCACGTGCATCTGCATGCCCTGGGGATCGCGCCGGAAGCGATCGACGCCGTGCTAATGACGCATCTGCACATCGATCACGCGGGCGGCCTGATCGATGGCGAGGGGCGGGCGCGGTTTCCGCGGGCGGAGATTGTGATCCATGAGCGCGAACATGGGTTTTGGCTCGTCGAGGGACCGCCGTCGAACGCGGACGAGCGCACTCTGGGGGCGTTCGATTTGGCCCGCCGTACCACCGGCCCCTACCGTGAGAGGCTCCGGACGGCGGCTGGCGGCGAGGTGCTGCCGGGCGTCACGATCGAGCATCTGCCCGGCCATACACCGGGCCATTCCGGCTATTTCCTGCGATCCGGCGGCGAGTCGCTGTTGATCTGGGGGGATGTCGTTCACATACCGGCCGTCCAGCTTGCCCGTCCGGCGGCCAGCATGGCAATCGATGTCGACGGGGAGGTCGCGCGCACCACGCGCGAGCGCGTGCTCGACCATACCGCCTCCGAACGCATCCTGGTCGCCGGGATGCATCTCGATTTTCCAACATTCGGCCATGTCACCCGAGCGGGCGGCGGCTATGCGTTCGTGCCGGTGGTCTGGGAGCCCTGACCG
>DATAPS010000287.1:0-8863 GCA_036265085.1 Acetobacteraceae bacterium
GTTGCGCAGACCACCTTTCAGCGCGGCCTTCGACACGAACACCAGCGATGACGAGGTTAGCGCCTTGCCGAAGGAACCGAACATCGGCCGGTAATGCACCGGCTGCGGCGTCGGGATCGACGCGTTCGGGTCGCCCATGGGAGCAGCGACGATCGAGCCGCCCTTGATGATACACTCCGGCTTGACGCCGAAGAAGGCCGGCTTCCACAGCACGAGGTCGGCGAGTTTTCCCTTTTCCACCGAGCCGATTAGCCTGGAGACGCCGTGGGCGATTGCGGGGTTGATGGTGTATTTGGCGATGTAGCGCTTGACCCGGAAGTTGTCGTTGTTGCCCTTGTCCTGCGGCAGCGAACCGCGCTGCTTCTTCATCTTGTCGGCGGTTTGCCAGGTACGGATGATGACTTCGCCGAGCCGGCCCATCGCCTGGCTGTCCGACGACATCATCGACAGCGCGCCGATGTCGTGCAGGATGTCTTCCGCCGCGATGGTTTCCTTCCGGATACGGCTTTCGGCGAAGGCGAGATCCTCGGCGATCGAGGGATCGAGATGATGGCATACCATCAGCATGTCCAGATGCTCGTCGATGGTGTTGCGGGTGAAGGGCCGCGTCGGATTGGTTGAGGACGGCAGCACGTTCTTCAGGCCGGCAATCTTGATAATGTCAGGCGCGTGGCCGCCGCCGGCGCCTTCGGTGTGGAAGGCGTGGATAGTGCGGCCCTTAAACGCCTTTACGGTGTCCTCGACGAAGCCGGATTCGTTGAGCGTATCGGTGTGGATCATCACCTGGATGTCGTAGTCGTCGGCGACCGAAAGGCAGCAATCGATCGCCGCCGGCGTCGTGCCCCAGTCCTCGTGCAGCTTGAGCGAACAGGCGCCGCCCACGACCATCTCCTCGAGCGCCGCGGGGCGCGATGCGTTGCCCTTGCCGGCGAAGCCGAGGTTGACAGGCAATGCGTCGGCGGCCTGGATCATGCGGCCAATATGCCATGGTCCCGGCGTACAGGTGGTGGCGAAGGTGCCGTGTGCCGGTCCGGTGCCGCCGCCGAGCATTGAAGTGACGCCCGACATCAACGCCTCCTCTACCTGCTGCGGGCAGATGAAGTGGATGTGGCTGTCGATCCCGCCGGCGGTGAGCATCTTCCCCTCACCGGCGATGATCTCGGTCCCCGGCCCGATGACGATATCGACGCCCGGCTGGGTGTCGGGATTGCCCGCCTTCCCGATTGCGGCGATGCGCCCGTCGACGATCGCGACGTCCGCCTTCACCACGCCCCAATGGTCGAGGATCAGCGCGTTGGTGATGACGGTGTCGACTGCGCCTTCCGCCTGCGACGCCTGGCTCTGCCCCATCCCGTCGCGGATCACCTTGCCGCCGCCGAACTTGACCTCGTCACCGTACACCGACAGATCGCGCTCCACCTCGATCCACAGTTCGGTGTCGGCGAGCCGCACCCGGTCACCCGTCGTCGGCCCGTACATGTCGGCATAGGCGCGGCGGGTGATGCGGGCCATCAGTCGAGCGCTCCCATAACGTCGCCGCGAAATCCGTAGACCGCACGCTTGCCGCGAAACGGAACGAGCGTCACCTCGCGCGTCTGACCCGGCTCGAACCGCACTGCCGTTCCGGCGGCGATGTCGAGACGCTGGCCCCGGGCGGCGGCGCGGTCGAAGTGCAGCGCGGGGTTCGTTTCCGCGAAGTGGTAGTGGCTGCCGACCTGGATCGGGCGGTCGCCGGTGTTGGCGACAGCCAGCGTCGTGCGTTCGAGGCCGGCATTGAGCTCGATGTCGCCATCTGCAGTGACGATCTCGCCAGGGATCATCGGATCGGCTCGTGCACGGTCACGAGCTTCGTCCCGTCCGGAAACGTCGCCTCCACCTGCACGTCCGCGATCATCTCCGCGACCCCGTCCATCACCTGCGCGCGCGTCAGCACCTGTGCCCCCGCCTCCATCAGATCGGCAACGGTTCGGCCGTCCCGCGCACCCTCCACGACGGTGTCGGTGATGAACGCCACCGCCTCGGGGTGATTGAGCCGCACCCCGCGCTCGAGCCGCCGCCGCGCCACCATCGCGGCCACCGCGATCAGCAGCTTGTCCTTCTCACGCGGCGTCAGGTTCATTCGGCCCCCGTCAGCACATCCACACCCGCGGCAGCGCGCGGCCATCCCGCAGCACGGCCAATCCTGCCACGACGGCTGCGCGAAGACGGGCCCCGTCCGGCGCCACGATGCGCGCGAGGAGCATTCCGTTCCACGCGCTCGCGCCGGCCTCGAAGCCGTCGAGCGCCGCCCGAACCGCATCTATCCGCGATTCTGCATCGGCCGCGACATGCACGACGGTCGCCACCGCCCGCCCCCTGTTCGCGATCGCCGGTCGCGCCAGCATTTTCGCGATCGGCCCGCTCATCCGGATCGTGTCGTGCAGCAGCAACGAACCCTCACGAAACAACCGGATCGTATCGGCCACGTGTCCCTGCGCGACGCTCTCCCCCATGGCCGCCCGTCCGAACACCAGCATTTCCACGCCGAGAAACCACGCCCCCGCATCGAGCATCACATCGAGCCGGCGGTCCACCGCACACCGGTCGAACAGGATCGTCTCCTGTGGCAGCCACTCGGCCGCGGCCGCCTCCCCGATGGCGAGCGAAGTCCGCACGCGCGACGGGAGATCGCCCGGAAGCACGCGATAAAATCGCTCCGACGCCTGCGCCGCGAACGTCGCCCGCGCGCCCGCCGCGACAACGATCTCGCTCGCCAGTACGTCGCCGCCCGCAATCCCGCCCGACGTGTTGAGGCTCACCACCTCCGGCCAATCGACCGGCCGCGGAAACCGCGCCTTGAGGCAGCCCTCTTGCCGCAAGCCGCCGAGCACCGTCCGCCCGTCGCGAACACCCATCTCAATCCGCAGCGATCCCCGCGCGCGCTGGTGGCTAGACCGAGAGGCGCCGTCGAACATCCGCCTCGTCGAGCTCCTCGCGCGTGCCGTCCAGCACGATGTCGCCGCGGTCCATCACCGCGATGCGCTGGGCGAGGTCGCGGGCAAAATCGAAATATTGCTCCACCAGCAAGATCGCCATCTCGCCGCGCGACCGCAGCAGCGCGATGACACGGCCGATATCCTTGATGATGCTCGGCTGGATGCCCTCGGTCGGTTCGTCCAGCACCAGCAGCCGCGGCTTGGTCACCAAAGCCCGGGCGATCGCGAGCTGCTGCTGTTGGCCGCCGGAGAGATCGCCGCCGCGCCGCCGGAGCATCGATTTCAGGACCGGAAACAAGTCGAACACCTCGTCCGACACGCGGCGCTCGCGTCGCAGCAATATCGTGAAGCCGGTCTCGAGATTCTCCCGCACCGTCAGCAGTGGAAAGATATCGCGACCTTGCGGCACGGTCGCGATCCCACGCCGCGCGCGCTCGTATGTCGGCAGCCGCGTGATGTCCTCGCCGTTCCACCGGATCGCCCCGCCGCTCACCGGATGCATACCCGTGATGGCGCGAAGCAGGCTCGTCTTGCCCACGCCGTTGCGGCCAAGCAGACACGTCACCGCGCCGATCTCCGCGCGAAGGCTCACCTGCCGGAGCGCGATGGCAGCGCCGTAGTGGAGGGAGACGTGGTCGACTTCAAGCATGCGAGGACACTCCCTCTCCCCTCGCGGGAGAGGTTCGTGGTGAGGGTGAGACGCGCGCGAGAGTCCGGGGTCTTCCCCCCTCCCCCAACCCCCTCCCGCAAGGGGAGGGCGCTCTTGATGCAACCCGCGACACAATCATCGCCCGAGATAAACCTCCACCACCCGCGGATCCTCGCTCACGTGGTCGATCGTCCCATCCGACAGCACCGAACCCTCATGCAGCACCGTCACCCTCACCCCGAGCGCGCGCACGAACGCCATGTCGTGCTCCACCACGACCACGCTGCGCGTCCGGTTGATCTCCCGCAGGAGCTCCGCTGTCTGTTCCGTCTCGGCATCCGTCATTCCGGCAACCGGCTCGTCTACCAGCAGCAACTGCGGCTCCTGCGCGAGCAGCATCCCGATCTCCAGCCACTGCTTCTGGCCGTGCGACAGATCCCCCGCACGCCGCGACCGGTGCTCGCCGAGCCGTGTGATGCGCAGGATCTCCTCGATCCGATCGCGCTCCTCGGCCGTCTCCCGCGTCCAGAGCGTGAAGCGCGGGCGCCGGTCGCCGGCGAGCGCCAGCAGCAGATTGTCCCAGACCGTATGCGGCTCGAACACCGTGGGCTTCTGGAACTTTCGGCCGATCCCCAACGCGGCGATCGCCGGTTCGTCGAGCCGCGTCAGGTCGGTCGATGCGCCGAACACGATCTTCCCTGTGTCCGGCCGCGTCTTGCCGGTGATGACGTCCATCATCGTCGTCTTGCCCGCGCCGTTCGGCCCGATCACCGCGCGCATCTCGCCGGGTCCGAGCACCAGCGACAAATTGTTTAGCGCGCGGAATCCGTCGAAGCTCACCGTGACGCCGTCGAGATAGAGCAGCGTCTCCGCCCCGGCTGCGATCCCGCTCATTCCGCCGGCTCCGGCGCCGGCGTCGGCGTCACCGCGATCCGGGCGCCGCGCCGGGCGAACAGCCCGAGAATCCCGCCGGGCAGCAGCAACGTCACCAGAATGAACAGGAAGCCGAGGGCGTACAGCCAGACCTCGGGGAATGCGCCGGTGAAATACGTCTTGCCCAGATTGACCAGCACCGCGCCGAGGATCGCGCCTACCAGCGTCCCGCGCCCGCCGACCGCCACCCAGATCACCGCCTCGATCGAATTCCCCGGCGCGAACTCGCTCGGGTTGATGATCCCCACCTGCGGCACGTAGAGCGCACCGCCGATGCCCGCCATCACCGCCGACACCACGAAGACGAACAGCTTGTAGCTCTCAGGCCGATACGCCAGGAACCGCGTCCGGCTCTCGGCGTCGCGCACCGCGATCAGCACCTTGCCGAACCGACTCGTCACCAGCGCGCGGCAGATCAGCAACGACGCCGCAAGGAACACCGCCGTCGCGACCAGCAGGCCCGACCGGGTTGCGTCGGCTTGCAGCGGGAAGCCGAACATGTCCTTGAAATCGGTCATCCCGTTATTGCCGCCGAAGCCCATGTCGTTGCGGAAGAACGCCAGCAGCAGCGCGTAGGTCAGCGCCTGCGTGATGATCGAGAGATAGACGCCGGTGACGCGGCTGCGGAACGCGAGCCACCCGAACACCAGCGCCAACAGCCCCGGGACCATCAGCGCCATGACGATCGCGAATGCCGCATGGTCGAAGCCGTACCAATACCAGGGAAGCTCCTTCCAGTTCAGGAACACCATGAAGTCCGGCAGCAGCGGGTTTCCGTACACGCCGCGCGTACCGATCTCGCGCATGAGATACATGCCCATCGCGTAGCCGCCGAGCGCGAAGAACGCGGCATGCCCGAGACTCAGGATGCCCGCGAATCCCCAGACGAGATCGACGGCGAGCGCCAGCATCGCGTAGGAGAGATACTTGCCCGCGAGCGAAACGACATAGATCGGCACGTACGCCGCCGACGTCGGCGGCGTGAACACATTGAGTGCGGCGAGCAGCACCGCGACGCCGAGCACCGCGACGACGCAGATCGAGGTCGAGGTGCGGTTCACGCTTCCACCGCCCGTCCCTTGAGCGGGAACATCCCGCGCGGCTTGCGCTGGATGAACAGGATCAGCAGCACCAGCACCACGATCTTTCCGAGCACCGCGCCGGCAACCGGCTCGAGGAACTTGTTGACGATGCCGAGCGTGAGCGCGCTCACCACCGTGCCCCACAGGTTGCCGACGCCGCCGAACACCACCACCATGAAGCTATCGATGATGTAGCTCTGCCCAAGATTTGGGCTGACATTGTCGATCTGGCTCAGCGCAACCCCTGCCATGCCCGCGACACCCGAGCCGAGCCCGAATGTCAGCGCGTCTACCCAGGGCGTGCGGATCCCCATGGCCGAAGCCATCCGCCGGTTCTGCGTCACGGCGCGCATCCGCAAGCCGAGCGGCGTATAGCGCAGCGACGCCATCAGCGCCGCCAGAACCAGGAAGGCGAAGATGATGATGTAGAGGCGGTTGTACGTGATCGTAAGGCCGCCAAGCTGCGTCGTGCCGCTCATCCATTCCGGTGTGCTGACCGCGCGATTGGTCGGTCCGAAGATCGAGCGCACCGCCTGCTGCAGCACCAGCGATAGCCCCCAGGTGGCGAGCAGCGTCTCCAGCGGGCGGCCATAGAGGAAGCGGATCAGGCACTGCTCGATCGCGATTCCGATCGCGCCGGAAACCACGAAGGCGAGCGGAATGGCGATGAGCAGGCTGCCGCCGAACAGGCCGGCCGCGTATTGCTGCAGCGTCTGCTGCACGACGAACGTCGTGTAGGCGCCGATCATCACCACCTCGCCATGCGCCATGTTGATGACGCCCATGACGCCGAACGTGATGGCGAGCCCGGCCGCGGCGAGCAGCAAGACGGAGCCGAGGCTCAATCCGTACAGCACGCTCTGCGCGACGCTCCAGAGTTGCTGCGTGCGGTTGATCGTGCCCACGGCCGCCGCGGTTGCCGCCGCAACCGCAGGCGACTGACCCCGCAATGACTCGAGCTGGCTCCGCGCATCGGCGTCGCCGCGGGCCCGCATGGTCGCGACCGACGCCAGCCGATCCTCCTCGCTCGCATCGTCGGAGGCGAGCACCGCGGCCGCGCGCGCCTGCTGCATCGCACGCCGGACGCCGGTATCCTTCTCCTGTGCGAGCGCGCGGTCCAGCGCCGGTATCGCAGCGGGATCATGCGACGTGAACACCGCCTGCGCCGCATCCGCCCGCTTCGCGGCATCCGGCGAGAACAGGTTGAGGCTGCCGAGCGCCGCGTCCGCCGCCCGCCGGACCGCATTGTTGGTCCGCACGTTCGTCACGGCGTCATCGGTCGTGCCGGGCGCCGCCTCGCCGGTCCGGGCGTTCACATTGCCGGTGTTGGAATGTATGTAGAGCGTGTTGTCCTGTGCGACGTAGAGGTCACCGGTGGTGATCGCGGAGATGATCGCCGCAGCACGCGGCTCGCCGGATTGCGCTAGTACGTCGATGCCGCGCGTCACGTCGTCGAAACTGTCCGACGCGAGAAGCGCGAGCGGATCGTTGGGATCCGCGTCCTGCGCATGGGACGCGAGGGGCAGCAACAGCACCAGCGCGAAGAGGATGCGGCGGAGTCCTATCATCATGTCCTCAAGACAAAAGCTCCCTCCCCTTACGGGAGAGGGCCGGGATGAGGGGGAGAAACGGCGGGATCTCGCGGATGCTCCCCCTCCTCTAACCCCTCCCGCGAGGGGAGGGGGATGGTCAGGTATGAGAGGCGAAGCTACTTCTGCGCCCCGCCGCACTTGCCGACGGCAACGTTGTAGTTCCCGCACGACATCGGCGCACGCCAATCCGCGATCAGGTCCTTCGTCTCGGCGACGTACGGCGACCATTCCTGCGCCACCACCGGGGCCGTCGCCTGGACGACGTTGAACTGACCGTCCTTCTTGATCTCGCCGATCAGCACGGGCTTGGTGATGTGATGGTTCGGCATCATCGTCGAGTAGCCGCCGGTCAGGTTCGGCACGGCGACGCCGATCATCGCATCGATCACTTTCGCGGAGTCCGTGGTGCCCGCCTTCTGCACCGCCTTCACCCACATGTTGAAGCCGATGTAGTGCGCTTCCATCGGATCGTTCGTCGTGCGCTTATCGTTCTTGATGAAGGTGTGCCACTCCTTGATGAACTCGCTGTTGGCGGGACTGCGCACGCTCTCGAAGTAGTTCCACGCCGCGAGATGGCCGACGAGGTTGGTCGTGTCCATGCCCGCGAGCTCTTCCTCGCCGACCGAGAAGGCGACGACCGGGATGTCGGTTGCCTTGATGCCCTGGTTGGCGAGCTCCTTGTAGAACGGCACGTTGGCGTCGCCGTTGATGGTGGACACCACCGCCGTCTTCTTGCCCGCCGAGCCGAACTTCTTGATCGACGCCACGATGTTCTGCCAGTCGGAGTGACCGAACGGCGTGTAGTTGATCAAGATGTCCTCGTCCTTGACGCCCTTCGACTTCAGGTACGCCTCGAGGATCTGGTTGGTGGTGCGGGGATAGACGTAGTCGGTGCCCCCGAGCACCCAGCGCTGCACCTTCTCCTGGGCCATCAGGTAGTCGACCGCCGGGATCGCCTGCTGGTTCGGCGCCGCGCCGGTGTAGAAGATGTTCTTGCTGCTCTCCTGCCCCTCGTACTGGACGGGGTAGAACAGGATGCCGCCCGTCTCCTCGAACACGGGGAGGACGGATTTGCGCGACACACTGGTCCAGCAGCCGAATACGGCAGCGACCTTGTCGACCGTGATGAGCTGGCGCGCCTTTTCGGCGAAGAGCGGCCAGTTCGACGCCGGATCGACGACGACGGCCTCGAGCTTCTTGCCGAGCAGACCGCCTTTCTTGTTCTGCTCGTCGATGAGCATGAGCATCACGTCCTTCAGCGTCGTTTCGCTGATGGCCATGGTGCCGGAGAGCGAGTGCAAGATTCCGACCTTGATCGTTCCGCCCGGGGATTGCGCCTGCGCCGGAGCCGGCGCGGCTCCGACCAATGCGGCAACGGCGGCTGCGGCAAACGCCACGCCCCCGAGCCAGCTACGGACTGATGCCATCATCTCCCCTTCCCATTGCGACGTGCTGTGCCGACGCGGAGCCGTAACGGCCCGCGCCTCGGGAACGCTGACGCAATGGGCGTGCCACCCGGGAAATTCCACGAACGAGCGAGTGCGATCCGACCGAGCGAACCTGCGCGCCGGTGTAGGCCGTAGGGCGTCTCGACCCGCCTAGCGATCCGGAAATAGCATGGGGGGTCGAGAC
>DATAPS010000288.1:0-3063 GCA_036265085.1 Acetobacteraceae bacterium
CCGCTCAGCAGCCCCTCATGTGGGTCTATTTTAGGGTAGGAAAACGTGGGGTTGGTTGTGCGCTAACTGCCAATGAGGGGCTGCTGAGCGGGTGGCGCTGGTGCCGGGGGATGCGGTGGGGTTCGGGCTCAACCTGGTGCAATTGCTGGCGGAACCCGAGATGCAGGCGCTGCTGAAGGCGGCGCCGCAGCTCCATCGGATCCTGCGGCCGCTGTGCCGGATGCTGGCGGCCCAACCGTCACCCGACCTGCTGCCGCCGCTGCCGCCGCGCGTCCGCAAGCCGCGGCCGCGCCGCGCCCAACCCGCCCGCGAAAGCGCCGCACCGCCGCTGCCGACATTCCGCACGCGCGGCGGACAGCTCATGATGAAGCTGTCGGAGAGCATCTCCGTCCCGGTGGTCGTGTCAAAAAATCGGGCCTGAACGCGCGGGCTTTCGCACGTCCTATCCGTTGCCTGACGGGAACGTTCCGTCAGACGGTGATGGAAGTCGCCTCGAGCGCCTTCACCCCAGGCAGCGTCTTGCCCTCCAGCCACTCCAGGAACGCGCCGCCCGCCGTCGAAACGTAGCTCATGTCGTCGATCACGCCGGCATGGCGCAGCGCCGAAACCGTATCGCCGCCCCCGGCCACGCTGAGCAGGCCGCCGTTGCGCGTCGCTTCCGCGACCGCCTGCGCGAACGCGACCGTCGCCGCATCGAAGGGCGGCGTCTCGAACGCGCCGAGCGGCCCGTTCCAGACCAGCGTCCGCAACGCGGGCAGCCGCGCCCGCAAGGCGGCGACGGTCGCGGGACCCACGTCCAGGATCATCGCGTCGCCGGGCACCGAATCGACCGTCACCAGCAACGTCGGAGCATCGGGCCGGAGCTCGGTCGCGGTGACGGCATCGACCGGCAGCACGATCTCGCAGCCCGCCGCCTTCGCCGTCGCCGCGATGTTGCGGGCGGTCGCGTGCATGTCCGCTTCCTCCAACGAACGGCCGATCGACGAACCCTGCGCGGCGAGGAACGTGTTGGCCATCGCGCCGCCGATCGCCAGCATGTCGACCCGCGCGCAGAGATGGCCGAGCAGTTCGATCTTGGTGCTGACCTTCGATCCGCCGACAACGGCCGCGACCGGCCGTCGCGGGTGGCCGAGCGCCGCGTCGAGCGCTTCCAGTTCCGCCTGCATCAACCGCCCGGCATAGGCAGGCAGACGGCGTGCGACGCCCTCGGTGCTCGCATGCGCCCGATGCGCGGTGGAGAACGCATCGTTGACGAAGATGTCCGCAAGAGCGGCGAGCGTGGCGGCGAACGCCGGATCGTTCTTCTCCTCGCCGGCGTGGAAGCGCGTGTTCTCCAGCAGCGCGACCTCGCCGTCCTGCAGGGCCGCGGCAACCCGCTCCGCGTGCGGGCCGATGCAATCATCCGCGAAACGCACCGGCATGGTCAGCACTTCGGCCAACGCCGCCGCCACCGGCGCGAGCGACATTTCCGGCACGCGCCTGCCCTTCGGCCGATCGAAATGGCTGCACACGATCACCCGTGCGCCCTTCCCGGCCAGCTCGCGGATCGTCGGCGACAACCGCTCGATGCGGGTAAGATCCGTGATCCTCCCGTCATGGACCGGCACGTTGAGATCCGCACGAAGCAGGACGCGCTTGCCCCGGACGTCGAGCGCGTCGAGCGCGCGGAACCGCATCAGAGCCTGCCGAACAGCGCCGCCGTGTCCGACATCCGGTTCGAGAAACCCCACTCGTTGTCATACCAGCCCATCACGCGAACCAGCGCGCCGTCGACCACCGAGGTTTGCGTCGCATCGAAGGTGCAGGATGCGGGCGAGTGGTTGAAGTCGCTGCTGACCAGGGGGTCCGTGTTGTAGTCGAGAATGCCGTGCATCGTGGTCTCGCTCGCGCGTTTCATCGCGGCGTTGACTTCATCCTTCGTCGGCGTCGTCTCGAGCACGACATCGAGCGAGACGAGCGAGACGTTCGGGGTCGGCACGCGGATGGCGGTGCCGTCGAGCTTGCCCTTCAGCTCCGGCAGCACCAGGCCGACCGCGCGGGCGGCGCCGGTGCTGGTCGGGATCAGCGAGACGGCGGCGGCACGGGCGCGATGCAGATCCTTGTGCAGCGTATCGACCGTGCGCTGGTCGCCGGTGTAGGAATGGATCGTCACCATGTAGCCGTGCTTCACGCGCCAGTTCTCGTGCAGCACCTTCACCATCGGCACGAGACAGTTGGTGGTGCAGGACGCGTTCGAGACGACCGTCATCTCCTTGGTCAGGATCTTCTCGTTCACGCCGTAGACGATCGTCGCATCGACACCCTCCGCCGGTGCCGAAACGAGGACCTTCCGCGCGCCGGCGTCGAGCAGCGCGGAGGCGGACTGCTTCGAGGTGAACAGGCCGGTGCACTCCATCGCGACGTCGATGCCCTTGAGCGGCAGCTTCGTCGGGTCGCGTTCGGCGGTCACCTTGATCGGACCCCAGGAACGGTTGCGGTGCCGCACCGTCATCTTGTCGCCCTGGACCTCGACATTGCCGGGGAAGCGGCCGTGGACGCTGTCGTAGCGGAACAGATGCGCGTTCGCGTCGGCGCTACCGAGGTCGTTGACGACAATCGGAACGACGTCGTCCCGCTCGCTCTCGACCAACGCACGCAGCACCAAGCGTCCGATGCGCCCGAACCCGTTGATCGCGACGTTAACGGCCATTTCCCCTCGTCCTTTCCTGATCCGCCGGTTCGGCGTGACGCTTTCGCACCGCATCCGCTATCGCTGCCGCGGTCGGGTCTGGTGCGCCGAACCCCGCGATGCCGATGAAGACGCCATCGCAGCCCAGCCATCGCTCCCAGCCGAATCCGCTTGCCGCCTCCACCCCGACGCGCACCCCGCCGCCGAGCACGTGGGCACGATACGTTTCATCTTGCTGCGCGAACAGCTCCCAGCACGGCAGCGAGACGACCGCAACGGCGATTCCGTCCGCCGCGAGCGCATAGCGGGCGGCGAGCGCCAGATGAACCTCGGCGCCGCTCGCGAGAATCGTCGCCTGCCGCGGCCCGTTCGCATCGGCGATCACATAGCCGCCG
>DATAPS010000289.1:0-5173 GCA_036265085.1 Acetobacteraceae bacterium
CTCTATCGGCATTCCCCGCCAACGCGCCGCCGAGTCCGCCCTCGACATTCGCTGACGATCTCTCGCTTGGGGGACCTTGGCGCGCGGATCGGCCACTTGTCGGGAGGGCCTAGCCCGAAATAAGTTACCAAATCGTCGACATCGAGAGCCGCGGCGTGGTAGCGGGCCATGGCAACGCAAACCGCGGCTATGCCTTCGATCTCGATGATGTCGAAGCGTGGGTTCGCGAGAACAGTGACGCGGCCCCCGTGCGTCATGTCTGAGGACGATGATGGTGAGGAGGAAGCCCGGCGCCGCGCCCGCGGAGCATGGACGGCGCATTCCCGCGCACAGACCTTCACGTTCGGCGAATTGATGGGTGCGGTCGGCGCTCTCGCGGTGCTGCGCATCGAGCACGAGCTCCTCCGCATCGCCGCGGCCCACGACACACAGGAACATCACCTGCTCGACGAGCAGCGCGACTGCGGCGTCGTGCAGAACATACGGATGGCCCCGCCGACCGTGTTGGGCCACAAGGGGCGCCTGACCGCCGGATGCGCGCTCGCCCATCTGTTGGAGACGCTGTGGGGCGCGGAAGCAGATCTCCTGAAGCAGCTTGAACGAGAAGCAGCCCAAGTGGACGAGGGGGAGGGTTAGCCGATATCTCACAGTTTCAGCGTGACCGGCGGCGGTAGGCGCTTCGGGACCCGGAGAATCGTTGTGGCGGGGATAAATCGCTCCCCTGGTGTCGAACTTTGGCCGCGCGTCTCACTTTGCCGTTTCCAGTGTCGTGCTGGACCGGCGGAGGCGGCTTGCGGTGTCTGGTTCGTGACGTCCGGGCGACAGCGTTTCCCAACCTTTGCATGCGCCAGACTCTAGCCCTGAACGTCAGGCGCCGTTCACCCGGTCATGGATTCAACAAGGAGACGCGTTCCGGCGGGATAGTATTTGCTTCGCTGCTCAGCCTGGAAATCACGCCGGATTTCGCTCGGTGCCGCACCGAAGCGCCTGCGGAACGCCCGACAGAAATGCGCGTCGGACTGGAAGCCCGTCACCTCCGCGATATGGCAAATAGAATTATTGCTGTAAAATAATTGCTCGCGCGCCGCCGTGAGCCGGATATCGAGATAGGTGGCGGCCGGAGATCGGCCGGTCTGCTTCATGAACATGCGCTCCAGGCGGCGACGGGATATTCGGACGCGGGCGCAGATTTCCGACAGGTCCAGCCGAAACTGAACATTCTCGTTCATCAAGTGCAGCACGTCATTCAGTACGGTCGCGCCCTCCAGGCTGCTGACGGTGTCAGTCCGTTGCGGCGTGTCCGCAGGACGCGGACGGCCATGCACGAAGGCGTCGGTGACGACCTGTGCCAGATGAGGCCCGTGCGCGCGACCGATCAACGCCACCACCAAGTCCAGGGACGCCACCCCTCCCGCTGCGGTCACGATGTCCCGATCAATGACGAAGATCTGCTCGCTCACGTCGATCCGGGGAAACGCGTCCCGGAACACCGGCATCGCCTCCCAGTGCAGCGTCACCTTGCGGTCGCGAATGACGCCCGCTGCGGCAAGCGCGAACGCGCCGGTATCGAGTGCGCCGAGGGTGGTGCCGTGCGCCGCCAGTCGCCGCAGCCAAGCGAGAAAAGGCCTCGCGAGATGCTGCATTGGCTCATTGCCGCTGCAAACGATCACACAATCCGGAAGCGCGCCGCCGGTGACGGCACTGGCGGCCTCGATCCACATCCCGTTGCTCGCCCGCACCGGTCCGCCACCCACAGAGACGAATCGCCAGTCGTAAAGGGCGACGCGCGCGTTCTGATTGGCTATCCGCAGCGCCTCGGTCGCCGGTACGACAGCATAAAGCGGGAAGTCCGGCACCAGCAGGAAGTGAATGAGATGCGGATGATCCATCGTGTTCCCTCCCCAGATCGGCCGGTTTGCGCGCGCCCAGGCGCACTGGTACCGCGAACCCGCTCCGCCCGGGCGGTCAGTCCGTGCCGACCGGTTGCGGCAGCCCGAAACGCTCCGCCCACGGTGCGAGAGCTTCCAGCACGCCCGTTCGCGGCGACAGCCCGTTCGCTTTCGCGTGACGCAATCCCGCTAGCGCTCGAGCGCCGGGCAATCGCAACGGCTGATCGGGATCGCGTGACGGTGTCGCGCGGCAGGCCCGTGCGATCCACTCGGTCTGCCGCGTGAACGCGGACCCGCCGGCGAACATGGCCGGATCGAACACCTGCACGAACACGGAGCAGCCCCAGGTCCTCGGTTCATCCGCGCGACCGTGGCCGGCGAGGCCCTGGCTCATCGCCTCCACCATCCAGGCGAGCCCGGTGCCTTTGTGCCCGTGATCGAGGCCTCCAACCGGCAGCAAGCTGCCGCTTTGCAGCATGTTCGGATCATCGGTCGGCTGGCCGTCCGCATCCAGCACCCATGCCGCGGGAAGCTTTGTTCCTTCGCGCCGCCCTCGCGCGACCATGCCGAGCGTGGTGATCGACGTCGAGATATCGATCAGAATGGGGTCCGACTCGGTTGGAATGCCGATGGCGATTGGGTCCGGCATGAAGACCGGTCTTGTGCCGCCGAACGGGACCACGCGCGCCTCGGATGGATCACTGCATGTTACGATCGCCATCATCCCTTGATGAGTGGCCGCGGTCAGGAATGTTGCAAGGCAAGCGATATGATGACTGCGCCGGATTGATATAGAGCAAGCGCCCGATACCGCCGCGCGCTCGGCGGCAAGGCGAACGGCTCGATCGACCAGCCAGACGCCCGGCAAATAATGACCGTCCCATACGCAAGCACTGGGGCGGTCGACGACGATCTCGGGCTCCCCGGTAGGGCGCATGGCGCCAGATGCGATCTCGTCTAGATAATCTGGCAACTGCGCCAGTCCATGCGTGTCGTGGCCCATCGCGTCGGCGGCGACGAGTAGATTCGCTGTGACAGTTGGCTTGTCGCCGTCCAGACCGGCGGCGCTGAGCAGCGCGGCCGCGTGGTTTACGAGATGACCGAACGCGTATTTCACGCGATCCTCAGTATATAAGACCCGGCGTCCACGGCACGAATTCGTCCTCGCCGTACCCGAGCGTCTCGCTCGCTGTCCGCCGGCCAGAGGCGATTTCGAGCCAGCCCTCGAAGATCCGCTCGCCCAGCTCCGCGAGGGTCTCGCGGCCGTCGAGAACCGTGCCGGCGTCGATGTCCATGTCGCCTCCCATGCGCCGGAACAGTTCTGACGTGGTTGCGATCTTGACCGATGGCACCGGGGCGCACCCGAAGCAGGAGCCGCGGCCCGTGGTGAAGCAGATCAGGTTCGCGCCCGCTGCCACTTGCCCGGTCGCCGACATCGGATCGAAGCCGGGAGAATCCATAAAGATCAGTCCCGGCGCCACAGCCCGCTCGGCGTAGCCGATCACTTCGCGGAGCGGGCTGGTGCCGGCCTTCGCCACGGCACCGAGGGATTTCTCCAAAATCGTCGTGATCCCGCCCTGCTTGTTCCCAGGCGAGGGATTGTTGTCGAGCGTACCGCCGTCCGCCCGGGCGTGCTCCGTCCACCACTCGATCACTCGCGTCAGCCGAGCCGAAACCGCAGGGTCGGGACAGCGATCGAGCAGCAGGCGCTCCGCACCGAAAATTTCCGGCGTCTCCGACAGGATCGCCGTGCCGCCCTCTGCCACCAGCCGGTCAGCGGCTAAACCCACTGCCGGATTTGCCGAAATTGCGGAGAAGCCATCGGATCCGCCGCATTGCAGGCCCACCGTGAGATGACGCGCGGAGACCGGCACCCGGCGTGCCCCAATCCGCGGAAGCATCGCTCGCAACGCCGCCACGCCGGCCGCAACGGTGGCGGCGGTGCCACCCTCCTGCTGTACTACCGCGACGGCAAGCCGATCCGACACATGCAGCCCGGATGCTGCCAGGAACGTGTCGACGGCGTTGTCCTCGCACCCCAGGCCGACAACGAGGACGCCCGCGACGTTCGGGTGCAAGGCGTAGCCGGCCAGGGTGCGGCGGAGCATGTCCATGCCCGGCCCATCCTCCCGGACGCTGCACCCGTGCTGATGGGTTAACGCCACGACACCATCAATGCCCGGCATGGCGGACGGGTCCACCGTGGCACGAAACCGTTCGGCAATCCGCCGTGCGACCGTTGCGGAGCAGTTCACCGTGGCGAGCACGAGCAGTGTATTGCGCGTGGCAACTCTCCCGTCGGGGCGCGGGTACCCGAGGAAGCTGGCGCCAGTCGCGGCTGGCAGAGCCGGCGCCGTATTCCGCAGCGCACCGGTTGGCACGGCGGTCGGCGGCCGAAACGCCAGATTATGCGTATGGACGTGGCTACCGGCTACGATCGCACCGGTCGCGCCGCCGATCGGGATCCCGAGCTTGAGCACCATCTCGCCATTGCACAGGTCGCGGAGCGCGACCTTGTGACCCCGCGGGATCGGCGTGCGCGCGACGAGCCCGGCGATGCCGATACGATCGCCGGGGTTGAGATCGACAAGCGCGACTCCGACCGAATCAGCTGCGTGGAGACGTAGCACGGGTCGCTCTGGACGTGTAACATCAGGCGCCATGGCGGCTCCGCTCACGCCGGGCCGCGTATGCGGCGCTGCGCGATATCCCACGGGATGATGGCTCGCTCGGCCAGCGTGACCGCACCGAACAGCGCCAAGCCGAGTACAGCCAGCATGAAGATCGCCGCAAACGCAAGATCCGGACGCATATTACCGGTCTGGATCTGGATGTAGAAGCCCAGGCCCCGATCGCTTCCGATGAACTCGGCGATGGTGGCACCCACAGTCGCGTTGATGGCGGCGAACTTGAAGCCGACGAAGCATTGCGGGAGCGCCGCGGGCAGGCGAAGCTTGACGAAGTTTCGCCACGCCGTCGCCCCCGTAGTGGCGCTGAACCGCATGAGTTCCTCCGGAAGAGAGGAAAATCCGGCGATGGCGTTCAGCACGACGGGAAAGAAGCAAACGAGGAATACAACCACGATCTTGGGGAACAGACCGAAGCCGAACCAGGCGATGAAGAGCGGCGCGAACGCGATTTTCGGCACCATCTCGAGACTCACGCAGAGCGGATATAGGGTGCGCCGCATCAATCCGGAGGTGACGATCGCCAGGCCGAGCGGCACGCCAGCCAGGATCGCAGCCACGAAGCCAATGAGCGTTTCGCTGGCAGTGACCAGCGTG
>DATAPS010000290.1:0-2804 GCA_036265085.1 Acetobacteraceae bacterium
TCCCGCGTCCTTCACCAATTTCGATCTCGCGAAAGGCCTGCCGATCGGCACCGGTCCCTATCGCGTCGTCGACGCGGCGCCGGAGCGGATCATCCTGGATCGCCGCGACGATTGGTGGGGTGCTGATCCCGCGAAATGGGCGGAGCAGCCCGGCGTCTATTGGGCGAAGCTGCCCGCGCCGAAACGGCTAGTCACCGTGCCGCGCAACGAGCAACAGACCAGCGCGCAGCAGCTCACCGCCGACCAGATCGACTGGATGGTCGAAGCGCCGGTGCCGATGATGAAGAAGCTGCTGGCGCAATATCCGCAGATCACCACGCTGACCGACCGCAAGCCGCCATGGGGCTACATCGACTGGTGGCCGACCTCCGTCTACTTCAACTTCGACAGTCCGAGCGTGCAGGACCTGCGCGTCCGTTCGGCATTGCGGCACGCGGTCAATCCGAAGCAAATCATCGACATCTTCCACGAGGGCGCGGCCGAGCAGAGCTACACGCCGTTCCCCGACTTCAAGGTGCTGCACCCTTATCTCGCCGACATCGAGGAGGTCGCGAAGGCGAAGAGCCTCAACACATTCGACCCCAAGCAATCAGCCGCGCTGATGGAAGAGGCTGGATACAAGAAGGACGGCGACGGCTTCTGGGCGAAAGACGGCAAGCGCTGGCAAGGCGAACTGGTCGCGGCGTCCGCGCTGGACGCGATGGCGCCTATCGTCACCCAGCAGATGCGTCGAGGCGGCTTCGATGTCGGCTACAGCAAGCGACCGGACTACCAACAGGTGGCCTATGCCGGCAAATGCGCGATGGTCCTCTTCGGACACGCAGGCAGCATCTTCGATCCGCAGGACACGATGCTGCTGTATCATAGCAAATTTTACCGCCCGATCGGCGAGATCACCACGCGCTTCCACCGCTGGCGGAACAAGCGGTTCGACGAGCTGACCGATCAGGTGAGCCTGATGCCGGTGAACGATCCGGGCCTGCGCCCGCTGGTGAAGGAGGCGTTCACGCTCTGGATGGACGACGCCGTCGAGATCCCAATCGCGCAGTGGTATCATCGCATCCCCTGGAACACGACGCTGTGGAAGAGCTGGCCGACCGAGGCCAACCCGTACCAGTCGCCCGTGGTATCCTACTGGACGACGATGCTGGTGGTGCACGGGCTGGCGAAAGCCTGAGACGATGGCGTTCTGGCGCTGGCTGGCGGCGCGGGTAGGGCTGCTGATCGCGGTCGTGTTCACGGCGGCGTCGCTGAACTTCCTGCTGCCGAAGCTGTCGCCGATCAACCCCGTCGAGACCAAGCTGCTGCAATTGCAGGAGAGCGGCGGCGCGCTCACCGACATCCACGATCTCGTGCAGGCCTACGAAACGAAGTTCGGTCTCGGCAAGCCGTTGCTCGAGCAATACGGCAACTATCTCGCGAGCGCCGCGCGGTTCGATCTCGGCTACTCCATCGCCTTCTATCCGGCGCGCGTGATCGACCTCATCAAACGCGCGCTGCCTTGGACGATAGGGCTGATCCTGACCAGCACGCTGATCGCCTTTGCGCTCGGCACGCTGCTCGGCGCCGTCGTCGCGTGGGAGCACGCGCCGCGCGTGCTGCTGTTCTTTGCGCCCGGCGTGATGGTGCTCGCCGCACTCCCTTATTACCTGCTCGGGCTTGTCCTCGTGTACCTCTTCGCCTTCTCGTGGCCCGTCTTCCCGCTGCAAGGCGGCTTCGAGCTGACGTCCACGCCGAACTGGTCGTGGAGCTTCGTGGCTGACGTGCTGTGGCACTCGATCCTGCCGGCGCTGTCGATCGTGCTGGCGTCGATGGGCACCTGGGCGCTGACGATGCGCGGCATGATGATCACCGTGCAAGGCGAGGACTACATGAACTACGCCCTGGCGAACGGCCTGCCGGTGCGCCGCCGCTTCTTCTCCTACGGCCTGCGTAACGCCATGCTGCCGGCGGTCACGGGGCTTGCGCTGCAGATCGGGCATGTCGCGGCCGGTGCAGTGATCGTCGAGCGCATCTTCGGCTATCCCGGCCTGGGCACGCTGCTGTTCGAGGCGATCCAGCAAGCCGATTACTTCGTGATCTACGGAGTCGTGTTCATCATCGTCGTGATGATCGCTGCGATGATGCTGCTCGTCGATCTCGTCTATCCGCTGCTCGACCCGCGCATCCGCCTCGGCGCCGCGCGATGAACGCGCGGCTGATCGGCGGCATCGCCCTGCTCGCGCTGCTGGTCGCGGCGGCCGTCGTCGGCGCGTTCTGCGTCGATCTCTCGGACGCGGCCCCGCTCTCTGCCGACGTGGTGCAGCCGCCCTCCGCGGAGTATCCGCTCGGCACCGACAGCGCGGGGCGCAACCTGCTCGCCGTGATGGTGCTCGGCACGATGTTGACCGCGAAGGTCGGCCTGCTTGCCGGGTTGATCGGCATCTTCGTCGGGACCGTGCTCGCGTTTTGCGCGGCCTATTACGGCGGCTGGACCGACCGGATCATCAGCTTCGCGGTCGACGTGCTGCTCACCGTGCCCGGTCTGCTCGTGCTCATCGTGCTGGCCTCGGCATATCCGGGAAAGATGACGACAACGCTGATGGCACTCGTCATCGCGAGCCTCGCGTGGCGCGAGCCGGCCCGGCAGATCCGCGCGCAAGTTCTCGTCATGCGCGAAGCCAATTACGTGCAAATGGCGCGGCTCTCCGGGCGCGGCGGGCTCGCGATCATCTTCACGGAGCTGATCCCGAACCTGCTGCCCTATCTCGGCGCGGCGCTGGTGAGCGCGGTCGCGGGCGCCATCCTCGCCTCGGTCGGCCTCG
>DATAPS010000291.1:0-5951 GCA_036265085.1 Acetobacteraceae bacterium
CGATAGAGCGTGACGTTCGCCTGCCGCACGGCGCCGACGTAGGGACGCCCGGCGACCAGCTCCTGCTGCGCACGCGAGCGGGCCGTCTCGGCGGCGGAACGGGCCTGCGACTCGTTGCCGAATGCGCCGACCTGGATCGCCCAGTTGCCCGTCACGCTCCCGCCGGCATTGTGATGGAGGGGGAGCGGCTCGGCGACGGCCGGTGCGATCAGGTGGAAGCCGCGGCGCTGCTGCGCGATTGAGGCGTATTCGAGACGGGGCACCGACGGCGGGCGCGGCGGCTCGGGCAGCGTCGCGACCTGGAGCGGAACGCGGCCTTCGCCGCGCGCGGGATGCGGCTGATAGCGACTGTTCGCAAGCGCCACGCGTGGCTCCGAACGCACCGGGTAGCGCGGGCCACGCGGGATATCGATCGGGATTTGGTTCATCGCGAATTCGCCCGCCGACGACGGCCGTTCCGGCGTGCCGTCCGCGAGATAGGGGCCGACCTTCGCCACGTAATGCCGCGTCTCGTCCGGCAGCGCGCGGTTCCGCGTGAGATAGTCGTCGAGCCGTCCCGGGCCGGCGTTGTAGGCGGCCAGGAAGCCGGGCGAACCGTAGGCGTCGTAGAGCTCGCGAAGATAGGCGGTGCCGGCCATGATGTTGTCGTGCGGATCGTAGGGATCGTTGCCGAGGCTGTAGCGCGCCCTCAGCTCGTCATATGTGCCGGGCATCACCTGCATCAGGCCCATCGCGCCGGCATCGGAGGTGATGAGCTGCCCGTTCTCATACATCCGGCCGTCGGATTCCGCGTGCATCACGCCGCGGACCCATTGCTCAGGCACGTCGTACTTGGCGGCCGCTTCGCGGATGTAGGGTCCCCACGGGTCTTCCGGTGGCCCGGGTGGCGTGTAGTTGCGGCGGGCGTGCGCCTGGTATTGCTCCGCCTCCCGGAGCGAGTTCATGTGGTTGCTGGCACAGGCGGACATGAGTACCAGTACGGCGAGGCATGCGCCGCGCCGCGCGAGAACACGGAACCGCATGGCCGAAGGGCCGGAGAAGCGCGATCGGATCATGCGGGACGAAACCTCCGTCAAGGCGCGCGCGAGAGGGCGCAGGCGGGAGTGCGGCAGGCCGAGCCTGTCGCCTCAAAGCACGACTCAAGAACAGTGCTTAAGCGGTTATCCTAAACGGAGATTCGCTGCAACATGAATGCGGATGCAATGCGATTCGGCCGTTGCCGGCCGGCGAACCGGACGTTTCCGGCCGACCGTGTCTTTCGGGTGACGCGCAGCACTGTCCTGGCGGGCCTCGCCCTCGCCGGGATCGGCGGCTGCACGACGTCGGCGCCACAGGGTGCGGCCGAGGCGGCGCCGCTGACCGGCGTGATCGCGGCGACCCGGCCGATCCCCCCGGGGAGTCCGGCACTCGCCGCGGCGGTCTCCTCGGTCGGCGGCATGCGCGCGCCGGCGGCTGCTGCTTCGGTCGAGCTGGTGGTGCAGGTCGACGGCGGCGGCGCGCTATCGGTCGTGCAGCGGGACGGGGCGCGATTCGCGGCGGGACAGCGTGTCCGCGTGACCATGGGACCGCCGTCGCGGGTGGATCCCGCGCCTTGAGCACCCGGGCTTGGGTGTGTCGACCGGAGTTGCGACGGGATCGCGAATGCTTTATCGCCCCGGGCGCATGACAGTCGCGATCACGACCGGCGCCGGCCGTGTCACCTCCATGGACGTGCGAACCGACCTATCTTTCGCCGCGCGGCAGCGCATGGCCGTGCGGGACTTCGGCGAGGCGATCCGGCTCTGGCCGCTCTGCTGGAAGCTGAGCTGGCTCGACATCCTCCTCCGCTATCGCGGCTCCACGCTCGGCCCGTTCTGGCTGACGATTTCCACCGCGATCATGGTCGGCGCGATCGGGTTCCTGAACTCGGTGCTGTTCGGCATGACTCTGCGCGAGTACTTGCCGTTCCTGGCGCTCTCGCTCGTGCTGTGGGGCTTCATCAGCACGGTTATCTCCGATGCCTGCGCCTGCTTCACCGGCGCGACCGCCACGATTCTCGCAGTGCGGATGCCGTTTTCGCTCCAGGCGACGCGGATCGTGGTCCGCAACGTGCTCGTGCTCGGCCACAACATCGTGGTGATCGTCGTTGTCGATCTGCTGCTATCCAGCTGGCCGGGCGGGGAGGCGCTCCTGGCCGTCCCGGCGTTCCTCCTCTGGATTATCGATGGCATCGCGATCGCGTTGCTGCTCGGCGCGTTTTGCTCGCGGTTCCGCGACATCCCCCCGATCGTGGCGAGCGTGATGCAGATGGCGTTCTTCATCAGTGGCGTCATCTACAAGCCGGAACAGCTCGGCACGTCGCGCTGGCTGTTGCAGTTCAACCCGTTCTTCACGATCCTCGACATCGTCCGGGGGCCGTTGTTCGGCCAGATTCCCGGCTGGTCGACCTACGTGTCGGCAGCCTTCTTCTCCGTCGTGCTCTGCGCCGCGTCCTGGTTGATGTTCGTGCGCGTGCGCGAGCGCATCTCGTTCTGGGTCTGAAGCGATGGCCGCCGCATCGGTCGAAGTCAGCGACCTCAGCGTCGATTTCCCGCTCTATCACGGCACGTCGCGCAGCCTGAAGCGGCGCATGTTCTCGACCGTCTCGGGCGGCCGGATGGGTGCCGACGCGAAGAACCGCGTGGTCGTGCAGGCGCTGCGGGACCTGACGTTCTCGCTCTCGAGCGGCGACCGGCTCGGGCTGATCGGCCAGAACGGCGCGGGCAAGACCACGCTGCTGCGCACGCTCGCCGGGATCTACGAACCAGTGACCGGGCGCGTGCACGTCGAGGGTACGATCAACGCTCTTCTCGATCCCAGTTTGGGGATGAACCTCGACCTGACCGGGCGCGAGAACATCACGCTCCGCGGGCTCTACAACGGGCTGGACGAGGACGAGATCAAGCGGCTGGAAGCGGATGTCGAGAGCTTCGCCGGCCTCGGCGAGTTCATGAACCTCCCGATCCGCATCTACAGCTCCGGAATGATGGTCCGCCTTGGTTTCGCGCTGGCGACCTCGATCCGGCCACAGGTGCTGCTGATGGACGAGTGGTTCCTCGCCGGCGACGCGATGTTCATGGAGAAGGCGCGGGTCCGTCTTGAGGACATGGTCCGCGGCTCGGAGATCCTGGTGCTGTCCAGCCACAGCGAGGGGGTGGTGATGGAGTGGTGCACGCGGGTGATCTGGATGGACCAGGGCCGCATCCGCATGGACGGGCCGCCGGACATCGTGCTGGAAGCGTATCTCGGGCGTCCGCCGGTGCGGGCTCAGCCGGTGAAACCGGAGCCGGAAACGGCGATCGTGGAAGCGGCAGAGTAACGACTCGACGCCGCGCGAGCCCGGCTACGACTCCGGTCATCGCTCTGCCCTCAGGGCAACCGCTGCTATAATCGCCGCGTTGGCGGGACATGGCGACGACTCGGGACAAATCACGATCGCGTAACTCCAATGTCGTGCAGGCCACGCCACCGAAGCCGCGGCGGCGTGCTGTCCCGGGCCGTACGATCGCGACCTACGAGGCGCGGCGGGATTTCAGCGTCACCTCCGAACCGGCGCCATCAGCGCCCCCGAAGCCGGGTACCGGCGATCCGATCTTCGTCGTGCAGAAGCACGATGCGACACGGCTGCACTGGGATTTCCGGCTGGAGCATGGCGGCGTGCTGTGGAGCTGGGCGGTCCCGCGCGGGCCCTCGCTCGATCCACACGACAAGCGGCTCGCAGTTCACGTGGAGGACCACCCGCTCGATTACGCCGATTTCCACGGCACGATACCCGAAGGGCAATACGGCGCGGGCACCGTGGAGACCTGGGATCGCGGGACCTGGGCGCCGGTCGGCGACGCGGACGCGGGGATGCGCAAGGGCGAGCTGAAATTCGTGCTCGCCGGCAAGCGACTGATCGGAAAATTCGTGCTGGTGCGGCTGAAGCCGCGGCCCAAGGAGCGGGCCGAGAACTGGCTGCTCATCAAGGAGCACGACGCGTACGAGGAGCCCGGTGTGGACGCGGCGGCTATGGAGCAGCGGCCCGGGCCGAAGCCGAAAGGCCCGAAGCGCGTCTATCAAAGCAACCGGCCCGCCGCGAACGCCGCGCCGCCGGAGCCACAGGCTGCGCCGCGGCCCGTCCGGACGCGCAAGGCGAAGGCTCCAACAACGGCGAGCGGGGACGAGCCGCCGGCGAAGGGCGCGGTGCGCGGCCCGCTGCCCGCGTCGCAGGCGCCGCAGCTCTGTCAGCTGGCCCAGGACCCACCGGAGGGCGGCGACTGGCTCAGCGAGGTGAAGTTCGACGGCTACCGGATGCTCGCCTTCGTCGAGGACGGTACCGTGCGGATGATCACGCGTACGGGGCTGGACTGGACGCACCGGTTCCGGCGCGTGGCGGAGGCGGTGGCGCGGTTCGGTCTCGGCACCGCACTGCTCGACGGCGAGGTGGTGGCGCTGCGGCCCGACGGCGTCACCAGCTTCGCCGATCTGCAGCAGGCGCTTAGCGAGGGTCGCGACGACAGGCTGACCTACTACGCATTCGATCTGCTGCACCTGAACGGCTGGGATCTGCGCGGTTGCCAGCTGATCGACCGCAAGACACTGCTGTCTGCCCAGACCGCCTGGAGCACGACCGTGCGGTACAGCGACCACATGAGCGGCGAGGCCGGGCGGATGCAGCGGCAGGTTTGCGAGCTCGGCCTGGAGGGCATCGTCTGCAAGCAGGCGGATGCGCCGTATCGGGCGGGGCGCGGGCGGGGCTGGGTGAAGGTGAAGTGTCACGGGCGCGACGAGTTCATCGTGCTCGGCTGGACGCCGCCTGCGGGCAGCCGCACCGGCATCGGCGCGCTGCATGTCGGCTTCTATGACGCGCAGCAGCGTCTGCACTACGCGGGCGGCGTCGGTACCGGATTTTCGCAAAAGGAACTGGCTGCGTTGCGGCGTAAGCTCGACGCGATCGCCCTACACCGCCCCACGCGGCTCCTGGTGTCGAGCGAGCCGATCGATCGCAACATCGCGTGGGTCGAGCCGAAGCTGATCGCCGAGGTCGCCTATCGCGGCTGGAGCGGATCGGGACGGCTGCGGCACGCCACCTATCTCGGCCTGCGAGAGGACAAATCGCTGGAGGAGATCGTGCACGATATCCCCGATCCGAATGCCGAGCGGCAGGAGCTCGGCGATGCGCGCCCGGCCCGCATCGTCGCCGCGCCGCCGCGCGCCAAGTCGCCGCCGAAACCGAAGGCGTCCGCGCACAGCGCGGCTGCGCGGATCGGCGGCGCCGTCGTGTCCACCGGCGCGCCGAAGCATGCCGGGAACGAAGAGATCGACGGGGTGAAGATCACCCACCCCGACCGCGAGCTGTGGCCGGGGATCACCAAGCACGATCTTGCCGAATACTGGTGCGCGGTCTCGAAATACGCGCTGCCGGAGATCGCCGGGCGTCCGCTTGCGCTGGTGCGCTGCCCGGAGGGGGTTGCGGGAGAGCATTTCTTCCAGAAGCACAGCAAGCCGGGATTCCCCCCGCAGATCCGGGCCGGCGAGGCGGACGGCGCGCCGTATCTCGCGATCGACGGCGAGGCCGGGCTGATCGCGGCGGTCCAGGTGGCGGCGATCGAGCTGCACGCCTGGGGCGGGGCCGGGGCGGACCCGCTGCATCCTGACCGGCTGGTGTTCGATCTTGATCCTGGCGAGGGGATCGGGATGCGCGAGATGGTTGCGGCCGCCGAGGACGTGCGGGCGCGGCTCAAGAAGCTGGGGCTGACCGCGTTCTGCCGGACCTCCGGCGGCAAGGGGCTGCACGTCGTGGTGCCGATCGTCCCCCGCGCCGATTGGACGACGACCCGTGCTTGGTGCCGGGCTTTCGCTGAGACGATGGAAGAGGAGGGCGCGGACCGTTACGTGGCGAGCGTGCCGAAGGCGCGGCGGCACGGGCGGATCCTGGTCGACTGGCTCCG
>DATAPS010000292.1:0-4105 GCA_036265085.1 Acetobacteraceae bacterium
GTCAGGTTCTGCGGCATCGCCGTCACGCTCGCCGGGCGCGCTGGTCGTCGCGGACGCCGGAGATCGACGTGGTGCGCGGCGACTCGCCACGTGTTCGCGGGCGTCGCTCCCAAATCGGTCATTTCGCCTCCTTTTGGGGCACATTGCGACCGGCACCGGCTTGCAGCTTCCGTGCGTCGCAGCATAGCTGGCATGGTGATTGCTGCCTCCGAGCGGATGGATATGAGCGAGCCGCCGCCGACCCTCGTGCGCCTGCGCCAGATCGAGAAGGCGTTCTCGAACGGCACGCTCGCCCTCAGCGGCCTCAGCCTCGATGTGCGGCGCGGCGAGTTCCTGAGCCTGCTCGGCCCATCCGGCTGCGGCAAATCGACCGCGCTCCGCCTCATCGCGGGCCTCGGCGCGCCCACGCGGGGAAACGTCGAGTGGCCGAAGGGGCGCGGCGACGACACGCTCAGCTTCGTGTTTCAGGAACCGACGCTGATGCCGTGGCGCACGGTCGCCGGCAACGTGCGTCTGCCGCTGCAGATCCACGGCATGACGCGCGCCGACACCGACCCGCTGATCCGCGAGGCGCTGGCCCGCGTCGGGCTGACCGGCTTCGAGCGCGCCTATCCGCGCCAGCTCTCGGGCGGGATGAAGATGCGCGTCTCGATCGCCCGCGCCCTCGTCACCCGCCCGGCGCTGCTGCTTATGGACGAGCCGTTCGCGGCGCTCGACGAGATCGCCCGCACGCGCCTGAACGACGACCTGTTGCATCTCTGGGCCGCCGAACGGTTGACGACGGTGTTCGTGACCCACAGCGTCTACGAGTCGGTCTATCTCTCCAGCCGCATCGTGGTGATGGCCGCGCGGCCGGGTCGCGTAGTGGCCGACATCCCGATCGACGCACCCTATCCGCGCGACGACTCGTTTCGCACCAGCGACGCCTACAACCGCTACTGCCGCGTCGTCTCCGCCGCTCTGAAGACCGCAATGGCTGAAGGGTCGGAGCTCAGTCAAGCAGCGAGGCAGCGGGCGAGCGCTCCAGCCTGAACTTCGGCTTCTATCCCGGTGCTCTTTCGAGCGACTTGCTCTCCGCCAAATCGTCGAAATTACGCAAGGATACCCGTACTTCATCCAAGAGTGGGGAGCAGCCACCTGGGACAGGTCAACCGGCCCTGTCATCACGGCCGATGACGTGCGAGCGGCTGGCGAAGAGGCCACTCGCCGCCTGGATGAGAGCTTTTTTCGGGTTAGACTTGATCAGGTGACCGACGCGGAACAACGCTATTTGCGGGCGATGGCGGAGCTCGGCGGCGGCCCGTATCGAAGCGGCGACGTGGCTCGAATCCTGGGTAAGAGTACAGCCTCCTTCGGTCCCGTCAGAGATGGGTTGATTCGGAAAGGGATGATCTATAGCCCGAAACATGGCATCGTGGACTTCACCGTTCCACTTTTTGATGAGTTCATGCATCGCGCGATGCCGTCGCTATGACCAATGTTCCGTTTGGGAACTGCAAGATGAGAACTGTCAAGATCGGACATCCTCGCTCATTCGGCTCACCACCATTCGCACCGGTGGAACAATATGTCTAACGCCGCGAGACCGTCGATTTCTGACGATCTGTTCGAGGACGGAGGCGGCGACCCGGTCCTCGGCCATCTCGTGCGCTGGGCCGCCCCCCTGCTGGTCGGCATCGTGTTTCTCGGCGGGTGGGAACTGGTCGTGCGGCTCAACGACATCCCCGTCTACATCCTGCCCGGCCCGTTCCGAATCGCGTCCAAGCTGGTGGAGGATTGGGGCACGCTGTCGGGCTCGCTGCTCGTCACGCTCGAGATCACGTTCGGCGCGCTCATCGTCGCGGTGATCGGCGGCGGCGGGCTGGCGGTGCTCTTCGCGCAGTCGAAATGGGTCGAGCGGAGCCTGTATCCGTATGCCGTGATCCTGCAGGTCACGCCGATCATCGCAATCGCGCCGCTGATCCTGATCTACGTGCGCAGCACCGAGGCTGCGCTGCTGATCTGCGCCTGGATCGTCGCGTTCTTCCCGATCCTCTCGAACACGACGCTCGGCCTCAACTCGGTTGACCACAACTTCATCGACCTGATGCATCTCTACCGCGCGCGGCGCTTCCAGGTGCTGTGGTTACTGCGCCTGCCTGGCGCAATGCCGTATTTCCTCGGCGGCCTGCGCATCGCCGGCGGTCTGAGCCTGATCGGCGCAGTGGTGGCGGAATTCGCGGCGGGAACGGCGGGTTCCGGCTCGGGTCTCGCCTACCGCATCCTGGAGAGCGGGTACCGGCTCGACATCGCGCGCATGTATGCCGGCCTCGTGCTGCTGTCGCTGGCCGGCATCCTGATCTTCGCCGCGTTCAGCCTGCTGTCCTGGCTCGTCCTGCACAAGTGGCACGAGAGCGCCGCGCGGCGTGAACGATAGGGCGGATCCTGCGTGACAGATTGGAACGCCTCCGACGCGGAACTGAGCGGGGGCGGCGCGTGGTGTTGTCGAAAGCGAACGCCGTGGTGCAACTCATCGACGAGGTGATCCGCTTCCCGCTGGCATCATCGCGCTGCCCTGGGGATTCGTGTAATATGTCTCGCGCTCGGAGGATTGCGTGATGGCCGCTGCGGTTGCGGCGGTTCTCGGAAGCCCGCCAGCCGCCGTGTCGTCGGCATGACGGTCGTCACATTCGTTCCGGGACAGGCGAGCCTGGCGCATTGGCGCGCGATCTTCCGCGGCGCCGCGCTGGCCCTCGAGCCGTCGTGGCGCGGACCGGTTGGCGCGTCCGCCGCGGCCGTCGCCGCCATCGCCGCCCGCGCGGAGCCCGTGTACGGGATCAACACGGGATTTGGGAAGCTCGCGCAGATCCGCATCGATGCCGCCGATCTGGCGCAGCTGCAGCGCAACATCGTGCTGTCGCACGCGGCGGGCGTTGGCGCGGCCATGCCGGCGCCGATCGTACGGCTCATGATCGCGCTGAAGATCGCGAACCTGGCGCAGGGCGCTTCGGGCGTGCGTTCCGAGACGGTGGATTTCCTCGACGCGCTGCTGCAACGCGATCTGATCCCGGTGGTGCCGAGGCAGGGCTCGGTCGGCGCCTCGGGAGACCTCGCGCCGCTCGCGCACATGGCCGCGGCGATGATCGGCGTCGGCGAGATCGTCGCGGCGGGAACCCGCATGCCCGCCGGCGCGGCGCTCGACCGCGCGGGCCTCCGGCCGCTCGAGCTCGGCGCGAAAGAGGGTCTCGCGCTGCTCAACGGAACCCAGTTCTCGACCGCCTACGCCCTCGCCGGTCTCTTCGAATCAGAAACGAACTGGCGGACCGGCCTCGTCACGGGCGCGCTGGCGACCGACGCGGCCCGCGGCTCGGACACACCGTTCGACCCGCGCATCCATGCGCTCCGCCGCCATCGCGGGCAGATCGAGACCGCCGCTGCACTGCGCGCCCTGTTGGCCGGCAGCCAAATCCGCGAGTCGCACCGGTACGGCGACGAGCGTGTGCAGGACCCGTATTGCCTGCGCTGTCAGCCGCAGGTGATGGGCGCCATCCTCGACCTGCTCCGCCATGCGGCGGCAACGCTCGAGACGGAGGCGAACGGTGTTTCCGACAACCCGTTGATCTTCCCGGACACCGGCGAGGCGCTGTCCGGCGGCAACTTCCACGCCGAGCCCGTCGCCTTCGCCGCGGACCAGATCGCGCTCGCGCTCTGCGAGATCGGCTCGATCGCCGAGCGCCGGATCGCGATGCTGATCGATCCCGTGCTGTCCGGCCTTCCGCCGTTCCTGACGCCGCGGCCCGGCCTGAACTCGGGCTTCATGATCCCGCAGGTCACGGCGGCCGCCCTCGTCGCGGAGAACAAGACGCGCGCTGCGCCGGCGAGCGTGGACAGCATTCCGACGTCCGCGAACCAGGAGGATCATGTTTCGATGGCGGCGCACGGCGCGCGGCGATTGATGCCGATGGCAGCCAATACCGCGGCGGTGCTCGGCATCGAGCTGCTCGCGGCGGCGCAGGGGTGCGATTTCCATCGGCCGCTGCGCTCGAGCCAGGTGCTGGAAGCCGTGCGCGACCGGGTCCGGCGGGAGGTACCGGGGCTGGTGGAGGACCGGTATCTCGCGCCCGAG
>DATAPS010000293.1:0-3541 GCA_036265085.1 Acetobacteraceae bacterium
GATGCCGCCCTCCCATTCAGCCAGCATCTTGGTTCATATCACCGCCGCGTCGCCGAATCAGCTTCCCGGTTCGGACCCAACGCATCCCCCCATCGAAGGACCGAGGGGCGACGTATTCCAGTCTCACTCGATGGTACAAAATCGTTTGTTCCTTGAAAGTATCAATCATACGGTGTCACGACGAAGATAGAGGGCATCCGACACCGGCGCAGCTCGATCATTCGCGCCGATGAAGGCCCGCGTAACCCTTTGGACTGCGCCGGTCAGCAGCCAGAGATCACGCCGCCACTGCCGCCGCCCACGGCGACATCGCGTCGCTCATCCCGGTCTGCGTTCCATCCGGGTTGCGGACGATAGCATTCGGATTGGCGAAGCCCCCCGGGAACGTCTTGTGCTCGATCAGCTCCACGTCGGCCACCTCCGCCAGAGCGGACTGCACATCCTCGGGGAGCCGCTGGTCGACGGTGACGCGCTCGGTGCCGGAGACGTCGATGCGCGGGTGATGGCCGGCGGTCTGCGGATCCATGCCGAAGTCGCTCACGAAGCTCATCAGCTGGAACACCGCACCCATGATCTTCCGACCGCCCGAAGCGCCGCCGGCGAGCACCGGACGGCCACCTTCGGCCATGACGATCGGGCACATGTTGGTCAGCGGCCGCTTGCCGGGGCCGATCGAGTTGGCTTGGCCGGGGCGCGGGTCGAACCACATGACGCCGTTGTTCATCAGCACCCCCGAGGTCGGCAGCACGACGCGGCTGCCCATGGTCGAGAGCAGGGTCGAGGTCAGCGCCACCATCGTGCCCTCGGCATCGCAGGTGGTCAGGTGCGTCGTGCAGGTTTCCGCGGCGATCGCGCCGGTGTCGCCGAGGCCGAGCAGCCGCTCGGCATAAGCGTCCTTCAGCGCCTGGGCGAGCGATGCATACCAAGCGGCGTCCGGCGTCGCGCCGACCGGCACGCTACGCATCGCGTCGAGCACGCGCAGCAGCGTCGGCGCCGCGGTCAGGCCGGACGCGAGCTGGAGGGTCCGCCCGTTCCGCCATGCGGCTTCGGTCGCCGGGACGATCCGGGCGGCGCAGGCGCGCAGGTCGGCGGCGGACAGCACTCCGCCCATCGCGGCTGCGTCCGCTGCGATACTCGCGGCGATCTCGCCCTCGTAGAAGTCCCGCAGTCCCACATCCCGCAGGCGGGCGAGCGTGGCGGGGAGATTGCCGAGGCGGAAGAAGTCCTGGCGGGTCGAATCGGCGGCGCAGCGCGGCAGCCCGTCCGGCAGGTAGATCCGCGCGCTTTCCGGATAGCGCCGCAGGATCGCCGCGCAGCTCGCGATCTTCAGCGTCGTCCACCAATCCGCGGCGAGCCCGCGCTCGGCCAGCGCCACAGCCGGCGCGAGGATGTCCTTCATCGGCATCCGGCCCCAGCGTTTGTGCATCGCCTCGTAACCCGCGACCGCGCTGGGCACCGCGACCGAGAGCGGCCCGTGCACGTTGGCGTCGCCCTCGACCTCGGGCCAGGCGAACAGGTCCTCCATCATCCGCCCGGTCAGCTTGAATGCGGACGGGTCGATCCCGCGCGGGGATACCGGGCCGAAATCGACGACCTGGGCCTTGCGCTCGCCGGCGCGGTGGATCACGGCGAAGCCGATCCCGCCGAGACCGGTGTTCCAAGGCTCGACCGCCGCGAGCGCGAACGCCGTCGCCACCGCCGCGTCGACCGCATTGCCGCCCTCGCGCAACACTGCGACGCCCGCCTCGGCCGCGTCGCGCGCCTGGCTGACGACCACCCCGCTTCGGCCGGTGGCCGACGGCTTGGTGAGCTGCCAGTGCTGAACGACATGCGGCGGCGGGACATACTGCATCGGACGGATCTCCCCTGTCGGCCCAACTTAGTCCGTGGCGGCGACATGGCAATCTGCGGCCAGTCATCCCGTAACGGCCGCGATGCGAGGATTGAGCTCTCTGTTCCCCGGCCTGCAGGGCTGGGTTGACGAAAACGATCCGGCGCGATCGGGTTCGGCGTTGTGGTCGGCCTGCACCTGCTGCTGTATTTCGATCTCGCCAGTCTATTCGCCCGCGTCTACGAATCGGCGATCGGGGCGGCGGCCGCGTTGCTCGCCGCATACTTCGTCCTGCCGATCTACGCGACGGACCCTGTGCTCGCCGACACGCGCTTCGTCGTGCATCTGCGCAATGCGGTCGCGGAGCTGTGGCCGGATGACCGGCCGTGGCTCGTCCCGAACAGCGCGGAACGTCTCGACCAGACGCTCGCGCGCGTCCTCGTCGGCCTGCCCGCGATCAACGCGGAAGCGATGCTCGGACGCCGGACCGCGAGCGAACTGACCCGCCTGGCCTCGCTGCTGCAGAGCTTGTCATTCGACAACGCCATGCTCAGGGGAGTGACCGGCCGGCTCGCCCGCTCGACGACCGATGCAGAGCTCCGCGCGCAGGCTGAAACCGGCCGCTGCCGCGTGCTCGCGGGGCTCGACCGGATCCGTGGCGGTGAAGGCAAGGCGCCCATCCGGTGCCGACCGGCGCATTGCGGTCGGAGTTGGTCGAGTGCCGCCATTTCTCCGACAGCCTCGTGACCACCGCGCTGCGGCTCGTTGCGGGACGAGCGCCCGGGCGTGCCGAGTGTTTCTCTCTCGGCCGATCGCCAGCCGGACGATCGCCGGCGAGCTTGATCCCCGCCCGGATCATGGCAATCCGCCGCAATCCGGCCGATAACAGCGGGAATGCGACCGGTGCTGCAGAAACTCGCGGACTGGCTCGACGAGAACGATCCCGCGCGAGTCGATATACGCCGTGCGCTCGAGCTGCTCGTCGCCATCACCCTGGCCTGCGGCGCGTGCCTACTGCTGGAGCAGGTGGCGTGGGTCTCCGCGGGCCTGCCGATGCTGATCGTCGCCGGCGTCAACACGCTCAACATGCTCTTTAATCTGGCACCCGCCAGCCGGGCGGCCGAGCAGCGGCAGATGCTCGTGCTCGGCATGGCGGGCGTACTGCCCATCGTGATCGGCGCGGCGATTGCGCCGGCGGACCGGCCATACGGCGAGGCGGCCATCAAGCTGCTCTTCGTGGCCGTGCTGGCGGGCGGCTTCTACGTCCGCCGGTACGGCCCGCTCGCCAGCGCCGCCGGCACGATGACCAACGTGACGATGTTCCTGGTCTCAGTGCTCGACCCGAGCAAGGCGGATGGCATGTGGCTCGTCATCGGTGCGCTGATTGGCGCTGCGAGCGCCGCTCTCGTGCGCCTCGTCCCCAGCCATACGGGCGCACCCCGAGCCATCAGACGGTATCTGGAACGCTATCGATTTGACGCCGCAGCCTGTGTGCGCTCGGCCTTCTTCGACGGCGACGCGACGCGACGGGCGCGGCTGCTCCGACGCACCGGACGCAGCGAGCGGGCGATCCTTAACGTGCTCGCGGCGGCGCGGGCGGAGGTACCCGAGCTTGGCGAGGCGTGCGCCGAGCGGGAAGCCCTCGCGGCGCGCGTCTTGCTGTCGCTCGAACATCTCGCCGCGATCGTCGAACCCTATCGCGGGGCACAT
>DATAPS010000294.1:0-6733 GCA_036265085.1 Acetobacteraceae bacterium
GCCGCTCATGTCGGTGAGGATGCCGATCTTCACCGGCTCCTGCGCATCCGCACGCGGCATGCCGGCGAGAGCCACGAGAACGGCGAGAAATGCGACGCGCAATCCCACGGACGTTTCGAGGCGACCGGCTAGAGCGAACCGTCGCGCCAGAGCCCACGCCGATCGGTACGAGCGCGCCGTTCGTCCGGGCCGAAGACATCATCGTGGGCGGCGGCCCGTGCGTAGCCGCTGGCGATCAGCGCGTGGTTGATCGACGTGCCCGCGGCCTCGCACATCGCCTGGGGAAACCCGTCCGCCGCCCGCCCGTCCAGCTTGCACACCACTTGCCGGCCGCGCACCAGCGCCGCCAGCGCCGCGATCGCGGCGGCGCCGCAATCGGTCCGGGGGGCGCACTCCGTTCCGCGCGCCGGCGCGCGGACCCCGACCAGCCGCACCACTTTATCCTGGACCCGCAGCGTATTCCCGTCGACCACCGCGACGCGCTGCGGCTCGGCGACCAGGGTGCCGGAAACCGAGGGCACGCGACCGAACAGGGTGGCGGGAAGTCCGACCGCGACCAGCAACGCCGCGACCCCGATGCCGAGCGCGCCGACAAGGAACGGCCCGCCCATGTTGCGGCGGTGCTGCCGCGACGCGATGTGGCCGGAGCGGAAGATCCTACGCGGACGAGCAATCGGCAAAGCGGGCTCCCCCCGGGGGATGACGAACTCGTTGCGCGGAGTCGGTCCTTTCGCCTACCGCGATGCCGCCGGCCGCGCAAGCGCTCGGCCCGACTCGTCGCAGGTGCGTGAACGAAGCCGGCGCGATTCGGTTCGGCGGTCAGGCGCCGGGAATCGCCCGGCGGACGAATTTCCGCCAAACCCTGTCGATCCCGTCACGCGCGTCGGTCGACCCCGCGGCGATGAAGCCGCGGACGAGCCCTCCGGCATAACCGTTCGCCTGCCCGATCTCCTCGAGCAGCCCGGCCGCGACCGCACCGTCGTTGAGCAGCCCGAGCCGCTCCTGCAAGGCCGCGAGCCGCCGCAGAAAGCGCCTGGTCTCGCGCCCGGGAAAGAGCGGGGCGAAGAACTCAGCGGCGTAGCGCAGCCGCTTCGCGTCGATCCGGATGACGTGAAGCTCCGTCGCCGGGAGCTCACGGATGTCCTCGCCGCGCGCCGTCAAGCGGGCGAACCGCCTGTCGAGCGCCTTGGTCGCGAAGCGGGTCAGATCATCCACGCTCTCCGCCTCCGCCGTCGGATCGCCCGCAATCCGCTCCCAAGGCCGCGCCGCCGCCAAGGTCGCCAGGCTGAGGCAGAGCTGGCGGAAGGCGGGGCCGTCGAGATAGGCGCCCAGAGCGGCATAGGCCGCATCCCGCCGCCGCCGCGCGAGACCCGTCAGCCGGGCGAATCCCGGATCGTCGGGGAGGGTGGAGGCGACGGCCGCCACGGTGCTGCCGGTGAACACGTCCCAATCCCGCGCCGGCCCCAGCGCCCCGTTCAGTGCCTTCAGCTCGGTCGTGGCCGCTTCGAGCTCCGGACAGGCGACCGCCTTGCCGAACAGCTTCAACGCCGAGCGCAGCCGCCGCACCGCGACCCGCATCTGATGCACCGGCTCCGGCGCTTCCCCGGCGCGGATCTTCGGAGCGTGGAACAGGATCACGTCGGCCAGGTGCGCGACGATGAACGCGAACGCCTCGCCGACACTCAGGCTGGCGGGCAGCGCGGGCGCGCCGAGGCGGCGGGCGGCCGCGGGCGGGCGGGCGGTGCCGAGCGCCTCAGCCGCCAGAACGGCCGCCGGCACGGTCAACCGTAGCGACTGCGCGTTCGTGTGGACGAACGGCGCGACCGCCTCCGCCGCACCGGCAAGCGTGACCCGGCAGACCGGCCGCGCCCGCGCGACCGCCCGCAGCTCACCCGACAGGACGGACACGGTCATGGCGCCTCCGTTCACCGCCCGCATCTGGCCCTCGAAGGCCGCGATCGGCAGCAGTGGCTGCGGCAACGGCTGACCGAGCTCCGCCGGATCGTCGCCCTCCGCGACCAGCGCGGGCAGGGTGCCCGGCGCCCAGACGTCGGAGCCAAGCGGGCGCGTGCGCTCGAGACGCCAGCGCGTCTCCCGGCCCTGACGCCGCTCCGCGAGCGCCAGCCCGTCTGCGGCGAGCGCCGCAGCGGGCGTGTCGTGCCAGACGATGTGAACGGCGCACGGCCGGCCGCGGCGGCCTCCCTTGGCGATCTCGGGAAGCCGGAGCAGCGGGGCCACATCGTCGGGATGCAGCGAGAGATCGAGTTCAAGGACGTCGATCATGTCAGGCGGCGTGCTCGGGCAGGTCGCGCGGGCAGAGAAAGCGCACCAGCCGGCCGCCGCCCGGACCGAGGCGTTTCCATGCCCCGGGGACGACGAACTCGGCGAGCGCGCCGGTCGGATAGCCGTCGATCAGGCGGCGCATGTCGGGGTTGGCGAGCGGATTGGTCTCGGCGCCGACCAGCTTCACGGCGAACTCGTGCAGGCCGGGGTTGTGTCCGACCAGAAGCACGCTCCGTACGGTTTCGGCCACACCCTGGACGACCTTCAGGATCTGCTTGGGATCGGCGAGATAGAGCGCGTCCATCGGCTCGATCAGCGGCGTCTCGTCCCACGGCTCCAGCGCCTCCAGCGTCTGCAGAGTCCGCCGCGCCGACGAGACCAGCACGAGGTCGGGTGCGAGCCCGAGATCCTGCATGACCGAGCGCATTGCGCGTGCCGCATGCCGGCCGCGGGCGTTCAGGGGGCGTGCGTGGTCCGGGAGCTTGGGATCGTCCCAGGAGGATTTGGCGTGCCGCAGCAACAACAACTGACGCAGCGCGGTGATGACGCTCTCCTTTCGTGCCGAGCGGCTTCAGGCCGCTGAAGGGGAAGAGCGCAGCATCGCATGTCCGCCGGCACTTGTCCCCCCTCGGCCCGGTGATCATCCTCGCCGGTCACGCCGACACGCGCACCGGCGACCTACCCCACTCGATCCTAACGAATGGATGGAATCTGACGGAGCGAAGCCGCGTTCTCTCTATTGCGGCGCAGCAGGTTCGTAGAGCGGGTCTCGATCGTCTGATTGCGACCGCCGGGGTTCGCTCTCAGCGATAATACCACTGTTCGGGATGCGCGCTCCACGGCGTGCGGCAATGCTGCGAAATGCAGACGCGCTCCGGCATGTTCTCCAGCTTGTCGCTGACGATCCGCACGCCGAAGAACGCCGGCGAGAGACCGACGGTGCCGATCGCCCATTGCTGGTCGATGGCGATGCGCCAGATCTCCTGCGCGGTCTTGTTCCGCTCCGCTTCCTGCTGGCCCGCCGCGCCGTGCATCAGTTCGTAGACGCGGAGCAGCTCAGGCGAGGTCGGCTTGGTCCCCGCCGTCCCGTTCGACACGTACCACAGGCCATAGGCCGCGCCGAACCCGCCGCTCGTCGGATCGGCCGGCAGCGCCCAGACCGGATAGAGGAACAGGCTTTCCGTCCCGTTGTTGGTCCAGACGATCATCTGGTCCTTGTCGGTCCGCATGCGCGTGAAGAACAGGCTCCGCTCGAACACCTTCACGTCGGCCGCGATGCCGATCGCCTTCCACTGCTGCGTCACCATTTCGGTCTGCTGCGGCCAGGTCGCATTCAGGGCCTGCGCCACATCGACCTGCAGGCGCAGACGTTGCCCGTTGTCCGTGCGTAACCGGAAGCCTTCGGAGTCCTTCTTCGCGAGGCCGATCTTGTCGAGCATCGCGTTGGCTTTGGCGACATCCAAGACCGACCACGCCGTGCGCCACTCCTTGCCCGGATTCTCCAGCATCAGCTCGGACGGCGCGACCGAGCCCGGCGTGCCGAGCCCGAGCCAGAACGCCTGGTTCATCTGGTCGCGGTCAATACCGAGCGCGAGCGCGCGGCGGAAATCGGCATTGGTGATCCACTTCGCGATCTCCGGATCGTCGCGATAGGCGAGGTCGAACATGATCGCCGTGTCGGCGCCGTTGAAGGCGAGATCGAGATGGATCTTGTAGTGGCTGCGCGCGGCGTTATCGATGAACGTCGGCAGCTTGCCGAGATCGGTGTGGCGCTCCTGCTCGTCGTATTCCCCGGCGATCGCGCGGAGATTGATCACCTCCGGATTCTCCGCAAGCGTCAGCTGGATGCGGTCGATATACGGAAGCTGGTTGCCGGCCGTATCGACCTGATAGTAGTAGGGATTGCGCTCCAGCACCCATTGCTGGCCGGTGATCGGCTGCACCATTTTCCACGCGGCGATGGTCGGCAGGTCGCGGTTGAGACGCCAGTCCGACTTGAAGTGGAAATACTGCACCCAGTTGTCGTAGCCGGCCGCCTTCGCCTGCGCGTTCAGCGTCTCGAGCGGCGTGTTCTTCGGCAGGAACTGCTTCAGGTAATGCGCCGGCGCGAACAGGCCGTAGCCGTTGCCCTCCGCCTGCGTGCGCGACGGTCCGCCGCCGATCAGCGTGTCGCCCGCGAGGAGACGCAGGAACAGGAAGTTGGGATCGTCGAACTCGACCGCGACGGTGGTGTCGTCGACCTTGACGACGCGCCCGGGCTTGCCGTTGGCGGCCATCTCCGGGGCTGGCGCGGGAACGAGGTCTTTGTTCTGATACATGTCCTGGAACCAGAACACGAAGTCGTCGGCGTTGAACGGCGCGCCGTCGGACCACTTCATGCCGCGGCGCAGATGAATGGTCGTCCGCCGGCCGTCCTCGCTGACCTCCCAGCTCTTCGCCGCGTTCGGGCGCAGCTCGGTGCCGGTCGCGTCGAAATAGATCAGCTTCTCGCCCGAGCGGATCCGGTTACCGTTCTCGCTGTCGCTCGGTCCGATGAAGCCGCGGCGCCAGGTGCCGCCGTATTTGCCGATGTTGTGCAGCGGCTTGATCACCATGGGCTCGTCGGGAAGCCGCTGCGCGACCGGCGGCAGAGTGCCGGCCTTGACCTGATCGGCCAGCATCGGCGCGTCGTGGAACGTCTTGGGCGTTTGCGCGGGGTCGGTGACGATCGTCGGGGCTTCGAGCTTGCCGACGAGCCCCGATTGATCGAACGCGCTCGCCTGCGTCTGCGTCGTTTGTGCCCAGGCAGCGGCCGAGGCGAACAGGCAGCCCGCCAGCACCGCGGCGGCCATCAGACGTGTGTCGCGCATCCTTCCCCCCTGCCCGCTCTCGCCCCGGGCTCGTTTCGCCGAAGTCAATCACAAGCCGGGGCGGAATGCACGCCGGCGTCGCGGTCCCCACCTCGAGCCTCAGGGCCCGTTTCGAAATTCGGCCGGAATGGACGTCCGGCCGACCTCCGCCCAAGGTGGACAACGTCGACCGGCCGAAGCATTCCGCATTGAGGTTGACTCGCAAAAGTCTGACTAGAACTCAAGACGATAAAGGCGAACCCACAGATTCGGTTCGGCCCTTCCATCTTTCTTGACGTTGAAGCTTCCGCTACCGTCCGGCGACATAACCTGTGTTGTGCGCCATAGAGAGGGCTTCTGCACCAACTGCTGGCGGAACTCCTCCGTCGTCCAGATCTCTCCGGGCCGCACATGCGGCTCTACGCGGGCGGCGCATAGGATTGCGTCTCCCCCCACGACCGTCGGCGATGCATAGCCGCCGGCCGTTCGCATCTCCACCTCGCCGTAATGCAAGGCTACCCGGAGGCGAGGCTGGCCAGGGGCCTGGTATGCGTCGTCCATGATGTGTCGGGCGATCTGCGCTAGCGCCCCCGGATCGTCGTGGGCGATCAACACGGAATCGCCGGCCCCCACCTCCGCGACGGCCGTCCCGCGGGCCCAGCGGCTTACGGCATCTTCCAATGCTTGCCGGACCGGGATATCGGACCGGGCATGCATCAGACTGCCATACCAGGACACGTCGCCTTTGAGTACGCAAAGCGTATGCACGCTGGTAGGACTCGCCGCGCTGTCCGTCTCTCGCCATGGCCGGGCATAACCCACGATGTTTACGCGGTGGACACGCTGAAGATAGGCAGCATTCAGCCGGCCGATCACGTCGTGCAGGACCGGATGGATCAGATAGTGCGTGGCCTCCGGGAGCAACCCGTCGGGTTCGAGGGTCGCCTCGCCCGGCCGCAGGAACCGCTGGGCCCACTCTCCGCGCACGTGGTCATGGTGAACGTAGCCGAGCAGCCCCACCCGGTAGAGCGCACAGAAGACGTGCTTTTCTTCGCCCCCGGTCGCCAGGCTGTGCTCGATGAACAGTTTCTCCAGTTCCTCGCGGGTCAGCACATTACCCGGGAGGAACTGCAGCAGCCGCCCCAGTTCTAGATTGCCAATGTGCGGAGCGATCTCGGCGAGATACTCGTGGGCTATCTCGCTCGCGGCTTGGTGCACGACTTCCTTGAAGCGTAACTCGCTTCCCCGCTCATGCGGCCGGAGCGCGGCCAGGCGGTCGCCAATGGTCATCAGGTCGCGCGGGCGGAGCAGTGTGTGCCGGCAGATAAAATCGAAGCCGCTTTCTTCTTCGCGCGTGTAAGCGTCCGTGACTGTTGTTCGTCCCAGGAAGGCCTCGAATGGATCAGCCCGCAACCGCTCCGGACGGACCATCATGCCGTTCTTCAGTAGGCGCACGTTGTTGACAAATATTTCCCGTAGGCCCTGCGGAGAGTAAGCGATGTCGACGGCGCTACCGCGGTATTGCTGGGCCATTACAGTCGTTTTGGCTAGGCGCGCGTAGGCCTCTTTGCGCACGGCGGCAAAAATCTTGATGTGATGATTGATCCGGCGCAGCTGATAGG
>DATAPS010000295.1:0-2407 GCA_036265085.1 Acetobacteraceae bacterium
GCATGGGCCGCATCCTGCGTCCGCTCTGCCGCATGCTCGGCGTCGGCGAAATCCCCGACCTGCTGCGGCTGCCCTCGCAGGCCGATGTCGTGACCGTCGACTGGGCCGCCCACGCCCGGATGGTGGCGGCCGAGAAGGCCGCCACGGCCGCCGGCCTGCCGCCGCCGCCCTGGGACCCGCCGCCGTTCACCGGGACCCGCGATCGGCCGTTCCGCTTCTATCTCACCCGCTACGGGCAGCCGCTCCTGGCCCACCCGCTGTTGGCCCAACCGCTCCTGGAATGACCGCGCGCCGCCGCGCGGTCGCCCAGCCCCGTCCGCTCATGGCACCCTTTCCGCGCATCGCGCGGAGAGGCGCGGAGCTCGTACGTTACAGAACGAATTCTTCGCTCTCCCGTCCGCCGCCACCCTCGTCTAGGGTCGGCGGGTGCGGCTGGTACGGACACAGTTTGGCGGTCAACTTTGGGCGGGCGCCATCGTGTTCGCGGCGGTCCTCGCAGCGATCCTGCTGCTGCCGCTGATCCTGCGCCTCGATCCGGATGATCTCGACTATGCGTCGATCCTGACCGGTCCGGGGACGGACCATACGCTCGGCACCGACGCGCTCGGCCGCGACCTGTTCGCCCGGCTGCTCTACGGCGGCCGCAACAGCCTCGCGGTCGGCGCCCTGGTCGCCGCGCTGACCGCCAGCGCCGGCACCGCCATCGGCCTGATCGCCGCGTCGGGTGATGTGGCGGATGCGGCGACGATGCGGCTGATGGACGTGCTGATGGCGTTCCCGGCGCTGCTGCTCGCGCTCGCGGTGCTGGCCGCGCTCGGCAACAGTCTCGGCAACGTCGTGATCGCGCTCTCGCTCGTCTATGTCCCCCGCACCGCCCGTATCGTTCGTGGCGAGGCGCTGGCGACGCGGGAGATGGCGTATGTCGAGGGCGCGCGGGCGGCGGGCGCGAGCGGGGCGCGCATCCTCGTGCGCCACATCCTTCCCGGCGTGCTGCCCGCGCTCATGGTGCAGCAGACCTTCCTGTTCGCCTACGCGATCCTCGGCGAAGCCGGCCTCAGCTTCGTCGGCGTCGGCATCCAGCCGCCGGCGCCGAGCTGGGGCAACATCCTCGGCGAGGCGCGCAGCAGCTTTCAGGCCGCGCCGTGGCTGGCGATCTGGCCGAGTCTCACCATCGCAGCGACAGTGCTCGGGCTCAACCTGATGGGCGATGGCCTCAGTCAGCGCCTCGATCCGAAACGGCAGCGACGATGACCCAGTGGATCGTGCGCGCGGACAGCGTGTTCCTCGACCCCCCGGGGCAGTCGATCCCGGGCCTCGTCGTGCTCGTGCGGGATCGGACCATCGCATTCGTCGGCGCCGAGGGCGACGCCCGCAGCGCCGTCGATCCGGGCGCGTTCCGGGTGCTCGATCTCTCGGGCCTTCGCCTCTTCCCCGGCCTGATGAACACGCACGTCCACCTGTCCTTCAACGGCACGACCGACGTGCTCGCTCGCTACCTCGCCGAGCCGCCCGGCACGCGGGTGATCCGCGCCGTCGTCAATGCGCAGACCATGCTGCGCAGCGGCGTGACGACGGCGCGCGATTGCGGCTCGGACGCGCTGGTCATGACGGCGCTCGCGGGTGCGATCGCGGCCGACCTCGTGCCCCTGCCGAACCTGCTGCTGTGCGGCCCGCCGCTGACGCAAACCGGCGGGCATCTGCACCACATGGGAGGCGAGGCGGACGGCGCGGACGCGATTCGCCGCCTGGTGCGCCTGCTGCACAAGCAGGGTGCCACCAGCATCAAGGCGATGGCGACCGGCGGGCAGATGACGCCCGGCACCAAGCCCGAATATCCGGCGTTCACCCAGAACGAGCTGGACACGATGGTGGAGGCCGCGCGTGAACTCGGGCTGCCGACCGTCTCGCACTGCCTTTCCGCCGAAGGGACGCGGCGCAGCGCCCGCGCCGGCTTCGACAGCATCGAACATTGCGCCTTCTTCGAGCGCGAGGAGCACGGCTGGTTGGAGCGAGTCTACCGCCAGGGCATCACGGACGAAATCCGCGCCAGCGGCGCCGCGGTGATGATGGGCCTCTCCGCCAACCACCACGGTCTCGATGCCGCCCGCGCCGGCCGGGATGTCGGCGAGCGCGAGCGATTCCTGCTCGCGCAATCGCAGCGGATGTTGCGGATTTTCCGGGACATGGCCGAGCAGGGCGTGCCGATGATCGCGGGCACCGACGCGGGCGTGGTGAACACGCCGTTCGACGAAACCTGGCTCGAACTCGCGTTGATGGCGCAGGCGGGACTGTCGCCGCTGGAGGCGCTGCGCAGCGCGACGATCCGGGCGGCGAAGGCGATGCGGATCGACCACCTCACCGGCGCCATCCGCGCCGGGCTGCGCGCCGATCTCATCGCGGTCGCGGG
>DATAPS010000296.1:0-21496 GCA_036265085.1 Acetobacteraceae bacterium
CTTTCTTGGACGTTTCCTCCCTAAACTTGGCGGCGCCGCAAAGCGCCGCCATTTTTTTGATCGAGGCGGCCATAGGGGAGACGACGCTTGGACTCCAACTTCCACGCGAAGCTCGCGGCGATCCGCGCGCGGTACCTCCCCGACGCCGGCTGGGCCCAGGAAGCGCTGGACGATGCCGACTTCCGGACGGCGCGTGACCTCGCGCTGTCGACCGGCCGCCGCTTTCCCTACGCCGGCGTCAGCACCCTGCTCGACGCTCCCCATCGCCCCGATCAGAACCTGGACGGGCTCGACGTCGCGCTGCTCGGCGTGCCGTTCGATCTCGGGGTCACCAATCGGGCGGGCGCGCGTCTCGGACCCAGGGCCGTTCGCGCCATCGAGCGGATTGGGCCCTATCACCATACCCTCAAGGTGACCCCGTTCGCCGAATTGCGTGTCGGCGATATCGGCGACGTGCCCTTCGCGAGCCGCTATAGCCTGCCGCAGAGTATTGCCGACATCGAGATATTCTACGGCACGCTACGTGATGAGGGGGTTCGGCCGCTCGCCGTCGGCGGCGACCACGCGATGACCTATCCGATCCTGCGCGCACTCGGCCGCGACGTGCCGCTCGGCCTCGTCCATATCGACGCACACTGCGATACCGCCGGCGAGCGTGACGGCTCCAAATTCCATCATGGCGGCCCGTTCCGCCAGGCGGTGCTCGACGGCGTGCTCGACCCTGCTCGCACGATCCAGATCGGCATCCGCGGCTCGGCGGAGATGCTCTACGAGTTCTCGTACTGGTCGGGCATGACGGTCATCCATGCCGAGGAGCTCGACCTGCTCGGGCTTCCCGCCGTGGTTGCAAAGGCCCGGGAGGTGATCGGCGACTTGCCATTTTACGTCACGTTCGACGTTGACTCGCTCGATCCGGCGTTCGCGCCCGGCACGGGCACGCCCGAAGTCGGCGGCCTCACCCCCCGCGAGGCGCAGTACATCCTGCGGGGCTTGCGCGGGCTGCCCGGCCTGATCGGCGGCGACGTGGTCGAGGTGGCGCCCCAATACGACGCCACCACCGTCACCGCGCAGATCGGCGCCACCATGCTGTTCGAGCTGCTTGCGCTAATGGCGGCGCAGCGCAAGGACGCGCGGTAGCGGCCCGGATCAAGTGCCCGGCGGCATCGTCCAAGCCCACGCCTCGTGTCCGGTCGCGTAGTCGTTGTTGCGGATGCCGGCGTTGCGGTTGACGAGGACGCGGGCGAACATCGGGTGCCGCATGCTGCGCACCTCGTGCTCGATCTTGACGAGTGGGGCGCCGTTGTCGAGGTCGACGATGTCGGTGAACCGGTACTGGCTCTCGTTGCTTTCCTCCGAGATCAGCCCGCGCGAGCGCAGCCGCTCGTGCGGTCCGGAGAAATCGGCCAGCGCGATCTGGACGTGGTGCCCGTCGTATTCGGGAATGGCGCGGTTGATCTCGCGGAAGACGAGCGCTTCGCCGCGCCCTACCGGGACACGCACGGCACGGTCCTCGACATGGGCGGGCGAGCCGAGCATTTCGCGGTAGAACCGCGCGATGGCGGGCGCCGAGCCGACCGGCGCATCGATTTCCACATAGGGCATCCCGAGGGTGATCCGGCCGAAACGCGGATCCGGCGCATGGCAGCGGATGCGATTGCCCCAGGGGCAGACAGTATCGACGTGATCGCCGGCTTCGGTGAACGCGAACGCTGTTCCGTGGAGCTGCGGTCGGACGTGCTTCAGCCGGTGGACGAGGGCGGCGAGATCGGGAACCACGAGGCCGGTCGTGCCGTTCAGCACCTGGGGTTTGCCGGTGGGCAGATGGAACTGGCACGTACCGACATTGATCCACATGTTCTCGACGCCGACGACCAGATACGGGTCACGGGTCAAACCGAGCCCGCTCACATAGAATAGCGTGGCGAGCCGCTGGTCCGGCACGCGGATGTTGACATGGCCGAGCTCGACAATGTTGCCGACGTCCTGCGTGGTCCGGTCGAACACCGGTGCGGCCGTCATGTGGTCGTTCATTGGTCTCTCCATGGCATTTCGTCCGGCGGCCTTGGCACTCGGGGTCGCCGCGGCGCGTGCCCCATGTTTCGCCTTCCGGCCGCCCTTTCCAAGCCCCACGGCCGTTCTCGTGCGCGGCCGTAATCTTCGGAGGCGAAATCGGCTCGTGGCCGAAATCACTTTGAGGAGAGGGTGAAAAGCGTTTATTCTCCAGGGCGAGATGCGAATACTCATCAGCGATCGCGACGCGCAATTCGCAGCCAAGCTCGCCGCGCTCTTCCCCGATGCTGACTATCGCGTGCAGATACTCTTGGCCGATGGGGAGATGCCGCGTGCGTTGGACGGGGACGCGTTCGATCTGATGATCCTCGAGCTTCCGCCGGAAGGCGCGTGCCAATCCGCCCTTTTGCGGGACCTGGTTCGGGGAGGACCATTCATCCTCGTTGTCCCAGGCAGCGATGATGCCGCGCGCGTTCAGGCGCTCGAGTTGGGCGCTGACGACGTGATCGGGCGCGAGGCATCGCCGTCGGAGATCCTCGCGCGCACGCGCGCCGTCATCCGCCGGCGCGCCCAGTCTGCCGCGTCACGCGAGGGCACGACCGGCTGGCGGTTCGTGCCGGCGCGGCGGGATTTGATCCGGCCGGACGGCACGCGGGTGGCGCTTACGGCCGCGGAGTTCGCTTTGCTCGATGTCCTCGTGCGGAACCAAGGGGCGGCCATCGATCGCGAGACGTTGTTCGCGGAGGTGTTCCGACGCCCGTTCCAGCCGATGGATCGCGCGATCGACACGCTGGTCGCAAAGCTCCGCGCCAAGCTCGGCGACCGGCCACGAACACCCGATGTCATCCGCACCGTGCGCCCGATCGGGTACATGTTCGTGGGCTTTCCCCCACCAGCGGCGCCCCAGGCCGTCCCCGCTGCCGCAGTGCAGTAACGCACTCGGCATCGAATCTCGACAAAACTCGACGAATGTTTTCCGGCCGTGTGCGTTACGGCTAGCCTCTCGCTCATCTCCGCACCCGGCGTTTCCCATATCGAAGCCGCTGGGCTCGTTCGCCTGCTGATCTGGGAGGTTGATCGGACCATGTCCCTCGGCGACGACGCGATCGCGGTGCTCCGCGAGGTGCTCGCCGGACTTGTGAGGCGCGATGGTCCGCTTCTGACCTCCCACCAGCTCGCGGTTTATCTCACCTGCTACGTGCAGGACCGCGACCACACGGTGCGCGGGCTCGCCGGGGATTTGAAGGTTTCGAAATCGGTCATCACGCGGTCGTTGGACCGGCTCAGCGAACTCGGCCTCGCGCGGAGGCGGATCGACCCGTCCGACCGGCGCAGCATCATCGTCGAGCGCACGCCGCGAGGCGAGGCCCTCCTTTCGGAGATGCGCGCCTACGGGACGGGCGCGCCGCACGATCGGGCGTTGTCAGCGACGACGAGCGGCTTCGTGGATATGTCTCCCAGCGGCTAGCCGATGAGGTCCCGCGTCCGGCGTTCCGCGAGGTAGAGGGCGCGGAAGCGCGCGAGGCGCGGACCGACCGCGGCGCGGACGGCGGGATCGGGCTGCAGAGACGCCCGGATCGGCGGGCGCACGCAAACCGCCGCTTCACCCGCACCTCGCGCCGCGAGGATCGCAAGCCGGGCGGCCCCGAGCGCCGCCCCGGTTTCGGCGCCCTCCGGCACCAACAGCTCGATGCCGAGCACGTCCGCGAGCATCTGCGCCCAGAACGCACTCCGCGCGCCACCGCCGACGAGGAGGCACGAGTTCGGGGAGGCGCCGGCGTCGGCGAGCACGTGGAAGCCGTCGGCGAAGGCGAACGCGACGCCCTCGAGCACCGCGAAGGCGAACGCCGCCGGGCCGTGATCCGCGCGCAGGCCCACGAACAGCCCGGTGGCCGCCGCATCGTTGTGTGGCGTCCGCTCACCGCTGAGATAGGGAAGGAACAACGGCGCCCCGGCCCTGTTGCCGGTGTCGCTCGCCCACCGCTCCGCTTCTCCCAGGAGGTTGTCGATCGGGCGACCGAGAAGTTCGGCGAGCCAGGACAGGGAGGCGGCGGCCGAGAGGATGACGGACATGCCGTGCCAGCGACCGGGGAGGGCATGGCAGAAGGCGTGCAGCGTCCGCTCAGGCGCGCTCACATAGTGGTCGGTCACGGCGAAGATGACGCCGGAGGTGCCGAGCGAGAGGAAAGCGTCCCCGGGCCGCACGGCGCCGATGCCGACGGCGGAGGCGGCGTTGTCCCCACCGCCCCCGGCAATCGGGACGGAGGCGATGCCCCAGGCTGCTGCCAGATCTGGCGAGACCGTGGCCGACACTTCGGACCCTTCGACCAGCTCGGGCATGTGAGCCCGGATCAGGCCGGTCGCCGCGAGCAGCCCATCATCCCAGGCGCGGGCGGCGACGTTGAGCCAGAGCGTGCCGGAAGCGTCCGACATCTCGCCGACCCGGGCGCCGCTCAGCCGGAAACGGACGTAGTCCTTCGGCAGCAGGACCGAGCGTGTCGCCGCGAACACCTCCGGCTCGTGCCGCCGGACCCACAGCAGCTTCGGCGCGGTGAAGCCGGGCATCGCGATATTGCCGGTGCGTGCGCGCAGATCCGGCACGCGCCGCTCGAGTTCCGCGCACTCGGCGGCGCTGCGGCCGTCGTTCCAGAGGATTGCCGGGCGAAGGACCCGGCCGGCGTCGTCGAGCAGGGTAGCCCCGTGCATCTGGCCGGACAGGCCGATCCCGCGGAGGCCGCGCCACGCCTCGGGCGACGCGCGGCGCACAGACGCGACCGCGGCGAGCGTCGCCTGCCACCACGCCTCCGGATCCTGCTCCGACCAGAGCGGATGCGGTCGGGAGACGGTGAGAGGGGCGCTGCTCTCCGCGAGGACATCCTGCTCGCGTCCGATCAGCAGCGCCTTGACTGACGAGGTCCCGACGTCGAGCCCGAGATAGCTCTCCGGCACTTAGTCTCCGACGGCGCGCAGCTGCGGCTTCGCCCGGAAGATGAGGCGCTGATAGGTCGTCACGTAGTCCTCGGCCATTCGGCGGGCGGTGAAGCGGCGCTCGAACGTGCGGCGCACCTCGGCGCGGTTCAGCTCCGACAGACGCCCGACCGCCCGCACGGCTTCGTCCTCGCCCTCGACGATGAAGCCGGTGAGGCCGTGATCCATCACCTCCGGCACCGAGCCGCGCCGGTTCGCAATCACGGGGCAGCCGCACGCCATGCTCTCGATCATGACCAGGCCGAACGGCTCCGGCCAGTCGATCGGGAAGAGGAGCGCGTGGGCGCCGGAGAGGAAGGCCGGCTTCTGCGCGTCGTTGATCTCGCCGATGAACTCGACGTTCGGGTTGGCCTTCAGCAGCGGCTCGACCGCGGTCTCGAAGTATTCGAGGTCGGCGTTGTCCACCTTCGCCGCGACCTTCAGCTTGATGCCGGCGCGGCCCGCGATGCGGATGGCGGACTCGATGCCCTTCTCCGGCGAAATCCGGCCGAGGAACGCGAGATAATCCTGCTTGACCGGCTGCGGGCGCAACAGGTTTTCCGGCATGCCGTGCAGCACCGTCGCGGTCCAGCCGAGGTTCGGCAAGGGGCGGCGCTGGCTATCGGAGATCGACACCATCGGAACGTCGGGAAACAGATTGTAGATCTCAGCGAACTCGGGGAGGTCGAGCCGTCCATGCAGCGTCGTCAGGAACGGCGTCGGCTGGCGGCTGAACAATGAGGACGGGAAATAGTCGGTGTGGAAGTGCAGCACGTCGAATTCGTGCGCGCGCCGATACACCAGCTCCATCATCCTCAGGTAGTAGGCGATCCAGTCCTTCACCGTCGGATCGAGGCGCAGCGCCCGCGGGCGCATCGCATCAAGTTTCGCGGCGGTGGTGGAATCACCGCTGGCGAACAGGGTCACGTCGTGACCCATCGCAACGAGCTCTTCCGTCAGCGCGGACACCACGCGCTCACTGCCGCCGTAAAGCTTGGGCGGCACGGCCTCGAATAACGGCGCAATCTGAGCGATACGCATGGGGCGGCAGACCTTCCAATTCTGATAACAGACGAGTGTAAACGCCGGGCCTTACCGGTCGGTGGCATGTCCTGACGGCTTCCACAGTGTGAATAGTCGGGGAATGTGGCGAAGTTTCGGCTAGGCCGCTAGGAATTGCGGCGACGCACCATTTTTCTGCATTCGCGTGGAAGATCACGCCGAGCGCACCGTCTCGGCCAATTTTGGCCGCAATCACGGCGATGATGGGAGGGCGAACCCCGCTACCTCTCGCTAGCGAAAGACCCTGCCGTGACTGCTTCCTCGACCGAGGCTCTGCTCCGCTTGCGTGGCCGGCCGCTCCGGTTCCTGCTGCATTTCGTCTTGCGCCATCGCGCGGGACATATCGTCGTGCTCAGCTCGGTGTTGCTCGCGGTTATTTGCGCGGTGTGCACGCAGTACGGCCTGAAGCATCTGATCGATGTCGTCGCGCGCGGCCCGGGGCACGCGGGCAACGCCGTGTGGCTCGCATTCGCGCTCCTCTGCGCCCTGATCTGCGCTGACAACATGATGTGGCGCGTCGGCGGCTGGGCGGCCGCTCGCGTGTTCGTCGCCGTCAGCGGCGCCGTCCGCACCGACCTGTTCGCGCATCTCTCCGGACATTCGCCGAGCTACTTCGCGGAGCGCCTTCCCGGCACACTGGCGAGCCGCATCACCGCGACCGCGAATGCGATCTTCCAGACCGAGACGACCGGCGCCTGGAACGTGCTGCCGCCTTGCATCGCGGTCGCGGTCTCGATTGTGCTGATCGCGTGCGTCAATCCGCTGATGGCGGCGGCTCTGGTGGTCGTGAGCTTCGCGCTCGCGGCGCTGATTTTCTGCCTCGCGCGCCGCGGCACGCCGCTGCACCGGGCGTATGCGACGAAGGCCGCCGCCGTCGATGGAGAGTTGGTCGACGTCATCTCCAACATGGGCGTGGTTCGGGCGTTCGGCGCGACGCTGCGCGAGCAGAGCCGGGTCGGCGACTGCCTCGGCAACGAGATGTCGGCACGGCGGGCGAGCCTGATCTATCTCGAGAAGCTGCGGCTTACGCATGCCGCCGTGACCGCGCTGCTGACCGCGGGGCTGCTCGGTTGGGGCATCCTGATGTGGCAGCACGGGCAGGCGTCCGCAGGCGACATGGTGCTGATCTGCTCGCTCGGGCTGACGATCCTGCACAGCACGCGCGATCTCGCGGTCGCGCTGGTCGATCTGACGCAGCACGTCGCGCGGCTCGAAGAGGCGATCGGCGCGCTGTTGGTGGCGCATCAGCTTCCGGATGCGCCCGCCGCGAAACCGTTGCGCGCCGGCCCCGGCCGGGTCGCATTCGACGACGTGCGTTTCGCCTATCCCGGCCGTCCGGCGATCCTGAGGGGACTGGACCTCGTGATCGAGCCGGGCGAGCGGGTCGGGCTGGTGGGAGCGTCCGGCGCAGGCAAGTCGACGGTCCTGGCCCTGCTGCAGCGGTTCTATGACGTGCAGGGCGGACGCGTGCTGATCGACGGGCAGAATATCGCCGATGTGACCCAGTCGAGCTTGCGGGACATGGTCTCGGTGGTGCCGCAGGACATCAGCCTCTTCCATCGCTCCGTGCTGGAGAACGTGCGGTATGCACGTCCGGACGCGCGTGCGGCCGACGTGCAGCGCGCGCTGTCGATGGCGCGCTGCTGCGAGTTCGTGGACGCGCTGCCGGAGGGCTTCGACACGATCGTCGGAGATCGCGGCACGAAACTCTCGGGCGGCCAGCGGCAGCGGCTCGCCATCGCGCGCGCACTGCTGAAGGACTCGCCGATTCTGCTGCTCGACGAGGCGACGTCCGCGCTCGACAGCGAGAGCGAGGCGGCGATCCAGGAGGCGCTCGACAATCTGATGGGCGGTCGCACCGTGATCGCGATCGCGCACCGGCTGTCAACGCTGCGGAACTTCGACCGCATCGTGGTCATGGAGGAGGGCCGCGTGGTTGATGACGGCTCTCCGGCGCTGCTCGCCGCGCGGCCCGGGATCTATCGCGACCTGCTCCGGCAGCAGATCGGGTCGCACAACGTGGTGGCACTGCCGGTGCCGCCGCCGCGTATTGAGATCGTGGAGGAGAGCCGGCTCGTCGCGTAACGGTCTGCGCGGCATCGTGGGGCGGCTGCAATGGGCCGTCTGGTGGTCGTCTCCAATCGGGTCGCCCCGATCACCGAGGGCGAGCCGACGGCGGGCGGGCTCGCTGCGGGTGTGATGGACGCGCTGCGCGAGAAGGGGGGCATCTGGTTCGGCTGGAGCGGCGAGACCGCCGCCGTACCGGGACCGCCTCGGGAGCGGCGCGTGGGGGCCATCACGGTCCATACGATCGACCTGACGGGCAAGGATCTCGACGACTACTACAATGGGTTTGCGAACTCGACGCTCTGGCCGATCCTGCACTACCAGCCCAACCACGCCGCCTACGACGCCGGCGAGTTCGCGGCCTATCTCCGCGTCAACGCGCAGTTCGCGGACGCGCTGGCGGAACTGATCGAGCCGGACGACCTCGTCTGGTGCCACGACTATCATCTGTTTGGGCTGGCGGACGCGCTGCGGGCGCGGGGGCTGGAGAACCGCATCGGCTTGTTTCTGCACACGCCGCTGCCGAGCCCGCAGGTGCTGATGACGATCCCGGCGCATCGCGAGCTGATGCGCGCCGTGTGCGGCTACGATCTCGTGGGGTTTCAGACGCGGATCGACCGGCAGGCTTTCCTCGACTACCTCGTGCAATACGGCGGCGGCCGGGCTGGTGCGCGGGGCGAGGTGTCCGCCTTCAATCGCGTCGTGCAGACGGGCGTCTATCCGATCGGCGTCGACGTCGGGGAGATCCAGGCGCAGGCGGCGACGCCCGTGGACGGGCGCCAGGCCGCACGGCTAGCCGCATCCCTCGGCGACGGCAAGCTCGCCATCGGCGTCGATCGGCTTGACTACTCGAAGGGGCTACGGGAGCGCTTCATCTCGTTCGAGCGGCTGCTCGAGCGTTATCCGCACCGGCGCAGCCACACGACGCTGCTGCAGATCGCGCCGCCATCGCGGACCGATATCCAGACATACCGGCTGCTGCGCAGCGAGCTGGAGGGGGAAGCCGGGCGGATCAACGGGCGTTTCGCGGAGCTCGATTGGGTGCCGATGCGCTATCTCAACAAGGGATTTCCGCGCTCCGTGCTGATGCCGCTCTACCGGATGGCGCAGGTCGGACTGGTGACGCCGTTGCGGGACGGGATGAATCTCGTCGCGAAGGAATACGTGGCGGCGCAGGACGCGGCGGATCCCGGCGTGCTCGTGCTGTCGCAATTCGCCGGCGCCGCGGAGGAGTTGCAGGACGCGCTGCTGGTGAACCCGTTCGATCAGGCGGCGGTGGCCGCGGCGCTCGACCGGGCGCTCGACATGCCGCGCGACGAACGGCGGGCTCGGCACGCCGGCATGATCCGGGTATTGCGGCGGAACAATCTCCGGCGCTGGAGGGACCGGTTCACGACGGATCTGTCGGGCGAACGATCACACCAGCAAGCCGACGATCGCGCCGCTGCTGCAGGTCGCGAGCGTGCCCGACAGCATCGAGCGCAGCCCCAGCGCCACGACTTCCTCGCGCCGCTCGGGCACCATGGCGCCTAGGCCGCCGACGAGGATGCCGAGGCTGCCGAAATTGGCGAAGCCGCAGAGCGTGTAGGTAACCATCAGCCGCGCCCGGGGCGACAGCGCGTCTGGCGGCATGTGGGCGAGATTGAGATACGCGACGAATTCATTGAGTACGGTTTTCGTGCTCATCAGCGTCGCCGCCGCGGCACTCTCCGGCCAGGAGAAGCCGATCAGCCACAGCAACGGACGGAACGGCAGCGCGAAGATCCGTTGCAGGGTGAGCGGACCTGCGTCCCATGAGGGCAGCAGCCCGAGAATCATGTTCGCGAGCGTGACGAACGCGACCGCTACGAGCAGCACCGACGTGATGCCGACCAGCGGGCCGACGCCGTCCGCGATACCCTTGATGATCGCATCGAACACGCCGACCGGCGGATGCGGGACGACGATCTCGGCGTCTTCTTCCCGGCCTTGCCCGAATGGCACCATCAGCGCGGCGATTGCCAACGCCGCGGGCGTGCTGACGACGGAGGCGATCAGGATGTTGCCGAGCGCATTCGGGATCACCGGGTCGAGCACGCTCGCGTAGATCACCATCACGGTGCCGGCGACTCCCGCCATGCCGCAGGTCATCAGCGCGAACAGTTCCCCGCGCTCCATCCGCGCGAGCCAGGGACGCACGAGCAGCGGCGCCTCGATCATGCCGACGAAGATGTGCACCGCGGCGCCGAGCGAGAGCGCGCCGCCGATGCCGAGCGTGCGGCGGAGCACCCAGGCGAAGCCGCGCATCACGATCTGCAGGACGCCGAGATAGAACAGCAGCGTCGCCAGCGCGCTGATGGTGAGCACCAGGGGTAGCGCCTTGAACGCCAGCACGAACGCGGCGGCCGGATTGGTCACCGTGAAGGGGTAGGGCGGCCCGACGAGATAGCCGAACACGAAGCCGGTGCCGGCGTCGGTGGCGCGCTGCAGCGCCTCCGCGCCGTCGTTGAGGACGAAGAAGATCCGCGTCGCCGGGGGGAAGCGGATCAGCAGGAACGCGAGCGCCGCCTGCAGGGCGATGCCGCCGATGACAGGACGCAACGGCACGCCGCGCCGGTTTTCGCCGAACAGCCACGCGATCAGGAGGATGGCCGCGAAACCGGCCGCCCCGCGCCAGTGCTCCATCCGCGATCAGCGCGCGTGGCGAGGCGCGATCGGGCCGGACGGGCAGCGGGGCAGCGGGTCGAGGCGGCGGGCCCCGGGCATCGGCGGCTCTGATGTGGTTTCAGCTTCCGTACACCAGAACCGCCGAAGCCGTCATCCCGTCAGACAACGAGGGCGACGAGGAACGGGGCGGTGAGCAGCAGCAAGACGACAATACGCACCACCGGGGCGCGGCGTGGGCCGTCGGCTTCGCCGCCATCCTGTGCGCAATGCGCGTAGCGTTCGCGCCGGGCCGTCTCGGCATAGGCGCGGTCGGCGCACAGAAGCTCGTCGTAATCCATTGAGAACATCGCACGGTCCTCCGCTTGCTTGCCACCGCGGCGCCGGTCGGGCCGCGGCCGTGGCAGGACTGTGCACGGCCGTGTCGCTGCGCGCGGTGAGCCAGCTCACACCGATCCGCGATTCGTGCCGCGCGCCGCTGGCCGTGCGAACGACGCACCCGGCACGCTCTCGGGGATCTCGCGGCTGGGACCCTGGGGACCGGATGGTTGTTGCGCCGGCGGCTTCGGTTCCGCGGATCTGCCGGGCTGCTCATCTCCGCCCGCAGCGTGGCGGCTTCGGGCGAGCCAGCCGCGCTGGGCAGCGCAGCCGTACCGGAAGTCGATCGCGCGATGGCGATCGTCGGGCTGCTCGAGACCGGCACGACGGACTGTGCGCGGCGGGCGTTCTGGATACGTGCTGTCGGGGCTGCGGACGCGGTGGCGCCCGCAATTTGCTGCCTCTCCGCCTCGGTGCCGGGCTCGCTGGAGGATGTGATCGCGGCGCTCGATAAGGGCGACGCGCACCGGCTGGATAGACTGCTCGGCGAGAACGCCGGCGCGATGCGGGCGTAGGCCCGGTTTCTTGCCTTGGCGCTGGAGCCGCAGTTGCGGCGCGCGATGGAGCGTGTCGCCGCGCTCCCGGAGTTCTGGGTCGCGCATCGGCAACGTGTTCGCGGCCGGCCGGCCGCTTTAGGCCGGGAAGTAGCGCGCGCCGCAAAATCCGGTCAGAAGGGAGCCGGAAATCGCTCGCACAAAGGAACCCGCCCGATGGCCAAAGCCTATTGGATCAGCGCCTATCGCTCGATCAGCAACCCGGATGCGCTCGCCGCTTACGCCAAGCTCGCGGGCCCGGCGCTGACATCGGCCGGCGGCCGCTTCCTCGCGCGCGGAATGCCGGCCGAGGCGCACGAGGCGGGGATGAACCAGCGCACCGTCGTCATCGAGTTCGACAGCGTGGCGCAGGCGCGCGCCGCCTACGAGAGCGCGGCCTACAAGGAGGCGCTTGCCGCGCTCGGCAACGGCGCGGAACGCGACATCCGGATCATCGAGGGGGTCTGACCCCCGCCGCGCGGTGTGGGGTCGGTCTCGCTCAGACCGGGACCGCGCCCCGCGCGCGGGCATGTGCCTGGACGAGTCTCGCGTCTAGTTGTTACTCTATCGGAATAGACCGTCAGCGCCCCCCGGCGAGGACCGGCTTAATAGGTCTCGCGCGGCAGGTTCAGGTGCGGGAACGCGCTGTGTACCGTCGGCAGGACGACCGGTTGCGCCGGGTGCAGATAGGTCCGGTCCAACTGCCTCCAGTTCGCGACCCCCGTCAGCCCCATGCTCTGCTCGATCTCGGCTTCCACCAGTTCAAGCAGCCGCACGATCCCGGTCGCGCCGTTCGCTGCGAGGCCGTACAGATACAAGCGGCCGATCGCGATGGTGTCGGCGCCCATTGCGATGCCCTTGATGATGTCAGTGCCCCGATAGAATCCGCCGTCCACCATGATGTGCGCGCGCCCGGCGACCGCCGCCACCACCTCGGGCAGCACGTCGAACGAGCCGCGTCCGTGATCGAGCTGCCGGCCGCCGTGGTTCGACACGTAGACGCTCTCGACGCCGAGCGAGCAGGCCTTCAGTGCGTCTTCCGCGGTGCCGATGCCTTTGAGGATCAGCTTGATCTTGTGCCGCGCCTTGAAGCGAGCGATCGCGTCCCAACTCAGCGCCGCCTGGTAATCGACGCCGACCTGGTTGGTCCAGTACTTGCGGAAGCGTTTCGTCAGGTCGCGCTCGCGGCGGCTGTAGCGTGCGGTGTCGACGGTGATGCAGAACGCGTCGTAGCCCGCATCGATCGCGCGCTTCACGTGGTCGTCGACGAAGGCGGCGTCGCCGCGGACATAGAGCTGGAACACCTTCGGGCCGGTCGCCGCGGCGGCGATCGCTTCGAGGCCAGGTTTGGTGACGGAGCTGCAGAAGAACGGCACGCCGAACATGCCGGCAGCCTTCGCGACTGTAGCGCCACCGCCCGGCTCGAACGATTCGAGCGAACCGACCGGCGCGAGCGCGATCGGCAGCCGCACCTTGCGGCCGAAGAACTCAGCGGTTGGATCGATCTGCGAGACGTCGACGAGCACGCGGTGGCGGAGGGCGACCGAATCGAGCGCCAGCCGGTTGCGTGCGAGCGTGGTTTCGCTCTCGCTGCCGCCGATCAGATAGTCCCAGACGTTGCGGTTGAGGTTGTTGCGCGCCTTCTCGATGAACTCGTGGATGACGAGGTATTCGTCATCCTGCATGGCGCGCTTCGTCCACGGCAGCGTCGCGTCGTTCACAGCATTCCCCGCTTCGCAAGGTTTCGCATGAGCGCGCCCGGCCCGAACGTCCATCGCGCGCAGGCGTCGGTCGGCCGCATCCGGTTGACGAGGCGGCCGAGCTCCGGCGCGGCGATCGTCACGATGTCGCCCGTCTTGTGCGTGAAGCCCTTGCCCGGCGCGTCCCGATCGTCGATCGGTGCGAACATCGTGCCGAGGAACAGCACCGCCCCGTCCGGATAGGGGTGATGCGCGTTCAGCATTTGCGCCACGAGATCGGCAGGATCGCGGCTGATCTTGGCGATCGATGAGCCGCCCTCCAGACGGTAGTTGTCCTCGCCTTCGACGGTGAGCGTGACGGTCGTCCTCCGCACGTGATCGAGCGAGAAGCTGGCGTCGAAGAAGCGGATCAGCGGACCGAGCGCGGTCTAGCCGTTGTTGTCCTTCGCCTTGCTCAGCAGCAGCGCCGAGCGGCCCTCGACGTCGCGGAGATTGACGTCGTTGCCGAGGGTCGCCCCGACGATCGCGCCAGTGGAGGACACGACCAGCACAATCTCGGGCTCGGGATTGTTCCATTCCGAGGCGGGATGCACGCCGGCGTCCATGGCGGTGCCGACGGCCGCCATCGGCTGCGCCTTGGTGAAGATCTCCGCGTCCGGCCCGATGCCGACTTCGAGATACTGGCTCCAGGCGCCCTGGCGGATCAGCGCCTGCTTGAGCTGCATCGCCTCCGGCGAGCCGGGCTTCAGCGTGGCGAGGTCGTCGCCGACGAGCCGGTGTACCTCGCGGCGAAGCTCGGCGGCTGCCGCGAGATCGCCGCGTGCGCGCTCCTCGATGACGCGCTCGAGCATCGAGACGGGGAAGGTGACGCCGGCCGCCTTGATCGCCTGGAGGTCGATGGGCGCGAGTAGCCAGGGCTTAGTCGGGTCGCGCCGGTCGGAGGGCGTATTGGCGAGGATCGTGCCGAAATCGCCGATCCGCTCGCCACCGCCGCCCGGCCGCACCGCGGCGGCAGGCGCCGCGCTCTCGCAGAGGTCGCGCATGGTCGGGAAGTCGCGGGTGATGTCGAACACGCCGTCAGGGCGCACGGCGACCACCGCGGGGCCGTCGGCTTCCGGGCGCCAGACGCGCCCCGCAAGCGCCCCCGCGAAGCCGTCCTGGGGGAGTGCGGGTTCCAGGGCAGCGGCGATATCAGGCATTTCGTGCGGGCGTCCTCGGTTCTTTGGCCCGAGCCTAGGGCGCGTGCGGAGAGTGGGCAACCGCATGCGGATGGCGCTACGTTGCTCGCGCCATGAGGCCGCCGGTGTCCCGCATTCTCGAGACGTCGCTCTATGTCGCGGACCTCGACCGCGCGGAGGCGTTCTATGCCCGCATGTTCGGGTTCACGCGGCTGATGCGTGACCAGCGCATGTGCGCGATGGCGATCCCGAACCGGCAGGTGCTGCTGCTGTTCCGTCACGGCGGATCGCTGCAGCCGAGCCGAACGCCGGCCGGGACGATCCCGCCGCACGACGCGTCTGGGCATCAGCATCTCTGTTTCTCGATCGACATGGCCGATCTCGATGCGTGGCGGCGGCATCTCGGCGAGTCGGGCGTCGCGATCGAGAGCGAGGTCGACTGGCCTGCGCGCGGCACGAGCCTGTATTTCCGGGACCCGGACGCGCATTCGCTCGAGGTGGCGACGGCGGGGTTGTGGGCGAACGATCCGTTGGAGGCGACGGGCTGAGTGGCTCAATGCGGGTGCTTTTAGTACTCGTAACTCACACGTCTGCGGGAAGCCGTCATGATCGGGCTTGCCTGGGCCACCCGCATGGTCCGAGCTCTCAGGTCGTCATCGATGCGGATGGTTATCGTCGGCATTCTCGTTCGTCGTCGCCAGGGGCGCGTACAAGCCTAATCGTCCGCCGCCGCCCGCAGATCGGAGAACGCGGGGTGCGCCGCCGACAGCGCGAAGGCACAGCTGATCAGCGCGACGTGCGAAAAGGCCTGCGGGAAATTCCCGAGCTGGCGCTTGCCGTGCGGGTCGTACTCCTCGGCTAGCAGGCCAAGATCGTTGCGCACGCCCAGCAGCCGTTCGAACAGCGCGCGCGCCTCGTCCTCGCGGCCCTGCATCGCGTAGTTCTCGGCGAGCCAGAAACTGCACGCGAGGAACACGCCTTCGCCGGGCGGCAAGCCATCCGCTCCGCTCTCGGACCGGTAGCGCAGCACCAGGCCGCCCTCGACCAATTCGCGCTCGATCGCCGCCACGGTGCCGCGCACGCGCGGATCGTCCGCTGGCAGGAAGCCGACCAGCGGGATCAGCAGGCAGCTCGCGTCGAGCTCCTTCGATCCGAAGCTCTGCACGAAGCTGTTGAGCTCGGGGTCGAAGCCGTGCTCGCACACCGTCCGGTGGATCTCGTCGCGGACGGCGCGCCAGCGGTCGAGCGGTCCCTCCAGCCCGTCAGCCTCGGCGCTGCGGATGGTCCGGTCGAACGCCACCCACGCCATGACCTTCGAGTGCGTGAACTGACGCGCACCGCCGCGCACTTCCCAGACGCCTTCGTCCGGCTTGTCCCAGATCGTTTCGAGGTGCCCGATGATCGCGGTCTGCAGGGTCCACGCGACCGGGTTGCCGGGGATCCCGCCGGCGCGTCCCTGATGCACCGCGTCCATCATCTCGCCGTATACGTCGAGCTGGACCTGCTCGTGCGCCGCGTTGCCGATGCGCACCGGGTTGGCGCCGAGATAGCCGGGCAGCCAATCCACGTCCCACTCGGTCAGCCGCCGCTCGCCGGCGAGCCCGTACATGATCCGCAGTTGGTCCGGCGAGCCGGCGACGCTGCGCAGCAGCCACTCGCGCCATGCCTGCGCTTCCTCGAAGAAGCCCGCGTGCATGAAGGCCAGCAGGGTGATCGTAGCGTCGCGGAGCCAGCAGAACCGGTAATCCCAATTGCGTGGGCCGCCGAGCTGTTCGGGCAGCGACGTGGTCGGCGCGGCGACAATGCCGCCGGTGGGCGCGTAGGTCATCGCCTTCAGCGTGATCAGCGAGCGCTTCACCGCGTCGAAATAGGCGCCCTGGTAACAGCAGCGACCCGACCACCCGTTCCAGAACCGCTCCGTCTCGCCGAGCGCCCGTACCGGGTCGACGGGCTTGGGTGTCGCGAGGTGGCTGGGGAGGTACGTGAGCACGAACGGCACGCGCTCGCCCTCGGCGACCTCGAACGACGCGACCGTCCGCAGATCAACGCCCGCGAGGTCGATCGGTGTACGCAGGATGGTACGGTGGGGCCCCGCGATCGCCGAGAGCCCGTCATTGTCCGGAAGCTGCCGCACCCAGGGCACATCGGCCCCGAACCCGAAGCGGAGGATCAGCTCCATTTCCAGGGCGACCCTGCCGCGCCGTCCCTCGACGATCCGCACGACCGATGAATGGCGTCCGCCGACCGGCATGAAGTCGATCAGCGCGGCCTCGCCGTCCGCGGTCGTGAATACCGTCTCCAGCACGACCGAGCCGTCGCGATAGGCGCGGCGTGTTCGGGCCTGCGGATCGCGTGGCGCAATGATCCAGCGGCCATGATCGGACGTTCCGAGAAGTCCCGCGAAGCATGCCTCGCCGTCGAACCGCGGCCAGCACAGCCAGTCGATCGAGCCGCACCGGCTGACCAGGGCGGCCGTCAAGCAATCGCCGATCAGCCCGTAATCCTCGATCGCCGAGGGCGCGACGGCCTTCGGAAAGAACGCGGCTGGGCTTTCGGGCGCGGCGCTCAGCGGGCCGTTCCGGTGGCGTGGCCGCCGCGATTCGTGGGGCAGGAGCAGGGCGAGCCTGGTGCCACGGAGCCGTCGAGCGGGCAGACATACGGACCGGCATCGCACGAGATGGCCCGCGCGGCCGCGACCGACTGGTTCGGGTCGTAGACGATCGGCGGCGGCGCGTACACCGGCGGCGGATAGACGACGGCGGGTGGGCCGAAATACGGATACGGGAACGGAATGCCGACCACTAAGCCGCCACGCCACCAGGCGTTGGCAGCGTGCGGGGCGAACAGGGCGGCCCCAAGGAGCGCCGCGCCGATCAGACCGCGAGTCTTGTTCATGGGAACCCCCCATCACTGCTTCATCCAGGGCGCAAGATCGTGTCTCAATCCGGCAGGTCCAGCCACTCCCGCAATAACGCGGTCACCGCCTCGGGTTGCTCCATCGGCGGCAGATGGCCGGCGTTTTCGATCATGCGGAAACGGGCGCCGGAAATCCCCTCCGCGATCTCGCGCGTGATGTCCGGAGGGATGAGCAGGTCATGCGTCCCTGATACCACAACCGTCGGCGCCGCGATGTGCGGAAGATCGGGCCGGCTGTCGGGCCGGTTGAGGATCGCGGTTTCCTGGCGCAGGAAGCCATCGCGCCCGACGCGGTCCGCCATCGCCATGATCTCCGCCGCCAGCGCTTCATCGCCGACGCGATCGGGATGCACCAGACGCGGCAGCAGCATCGGCGTGACGCCGCGGAAGCGGTTGCGTCGCGCCATTTCCATGAGGTCGCGGCGCGTCTTCGATTGCGCCTCGGTGTCCGGCCGCGCGCTCGTGTCCATGAAGCAGAGGCGATCGACCTGGCCGGCCGCGAGCCGCATGACGGCGAAGGCGACGTAGCCGCCCATCGACAAGCCGCAGACGGAGAACCGCTCGGGCATCGCCGCCACCGCGCGCGCGGCGATCGCGGCGACCGAGTCGTCCTGTGCGACGTCGGCCACGACCGCATCGATCGCATCTCCGAGCGCGACGATCTGGTCGCGCCAAAGCCGCGCATCGCAGAGCAAGCCCGGGAGAAAGAGCACCGATGGCCGCATCCCTGCATCCCTAATGGCGGCAAAAGAGGCAGCCAAGCTTGACTTTCGGGATGCCGTTCTTGATATCGCGCGCAGACTGGTGCGCAACTGGCGCACCGTGCGCGCCGTTTTGCGGCGCCGCCGCTGCGAGAGCACACTCAATTTGACCGATTCCGCACCGATGCCCGACCACGCGCCATCTGACGCGCCCGCCGAGGACGCGATCCCGCCGCGCGACGACGAACCCGCGACGGCGCTGCTCGAGGCCCCCGCCGTCGCTGCCGAGGGCGTCGACGAGTACGACGAGGACGCGGACCAGCCGGACTCTGGAAACGGCGAACCGGACACAAACGAAGAGCCGGAGATGGACGGCGAGAGCGATCCGGCCGAGGTCGTATCGGGATTTGCCGCGCTCGGCCTCTCCGATCCAATTCTGCGAGCGGTGGTCGAGATGGGCTATGTCACGCCGACGCCCGTGCAGGAAGCCGCCATCCCGTTCGTGCTGATGGGGCGGGACGTGCTCGGCTCGGCGCAGACCGGCACGGGCAAGACCGCGGGCTTCACGCTGCCGATGCTCGACATCCTGTCGGGCTCGCGCGCCCGGGCACGGATGCCGCGCAGCCTGATCCTGGAGCCGACGCGGGAATTGGCGCTGCAGGTCGCCGAGAACTTCGTTCAGTACGGCAAGTATCTCAAGCTGACCCACGCGCTGATCATCGGCGGCGAGAGCATGTCCGATCAGAAGGACGTGCTGATGCGCGGCGTGGACGTGCTGATCGCGACCCCGGGGCGGCTGATCGACATGTTCGAGCGCGGCGGGATCCTGCTCAGCGACGCGCGGCTGCTCGTGATCGACGAGGCGGACCGGATGCTCGACATGGGGTTCATCCCCGATGTCGAGCGTATCGTGTCGCTGCTGCCGCAGAACCGGCAGACGCTGTTCTTCAGTGCGACCATGGCGCCGGAGATCCGGCGGCTCGCGGACGCCTTCCTGAAGAACCCGAAGGAGATCTCGGTCAGCAAGCCCGCGACGGTCGCAACGACGATCACGGCGGGCCTGGTGCTGGTGGCCGAGCACGATAAGCGCGAGGCGCTGCGGCGCCTGATCCGCAGCGAGGACGTCCAGAACGCGCTGATCTTCTGCAACCGCAAGCGCGACGTCGACATTCTCTACAAATCGCTCAACCGGCATAATTTCAGCGTCGGCGCGCTGCACGGGGACATGGCGCAGCCGGTGCGCTTCGCCACACTGGAGCGGTTCAAGTCGGGCGAGACCCGCCTGCTCTGCTGCAGCGACGTGGCGGCGCGCGGGCTTGACATCGGCGGTCTCTCCCACGTGTTCAACTTCGACGTTCCGATCCACGCCGAGGACTACGTCCACCGGCTCGGCCGGACCGGCCGCGCGGGCCGCGAGGGCCGCGCATTCACCATTGCCCAGCCCGAGGAGCGCCTGGCCGTGGAGGCCATCGAGAAGCTGACCGGTGTGCCGATCCCCCGCATCACGATCCGGGGTCTCGACGAGGTGTCGTGGTCCGAAGATTCCGGCCGCCGCGGCAGGCGCCGCGGCGGCAAGCCGGTGCGGGCGAAAGACGCGCCCCAGCGCGGCGAGCGCGACCGGAAGCCGCGCGAGAAGGATGCGCGCGCGAAGGAGCGCCCGGAGAAAGTCCGAAGCGATCGGCCCCGGCCTCCGGAAGCGCCCCGCATCCGCGCCGAGGCTCCGGAACAACTCCCGCGTCCGCGTCCGCCGATCGAGCCGTTGGGCAGGCGGCCGCTGCGGCGCGAGCGGCGTTTCCGTGACGACGATCTGGGTCCGGCCGTGCGCGGCTTCGGCGACGAGGTGCCCGCGTTCATGCTTGTGGCTGCCCGCCCGCACCGGCATCCTGAAACCGTGAGGGACACCGCCGCGGAGAACGAGGGATGAACCTTGTCACGCAAGTCGCCCCCGACGCGAAACCTGCGGTCAAGAAGGGCTTCGTCCCGTTCCAGTGGGACGATCCGCTCTCGCTCGATCTCGAGCTGACCGGCGAGCAGCGGGCGATCCGCGATGCCGCGCATGCCTTCTGTCAGGAGAAGCTGTTCCCGCGCATCCTGATGGCGAACCGGCACGAGAAATTCGACCGGGAGATCATGAACGAGTTCGGGGATATGGGTTTCCTCGGCGCCACGCTGGACAGCCACGGCTGCGCGGGCGTCGGCTACGTCTCCTACGGGCTGATCGCACGCGAGGTGGAGCGGGTCGACAGCGGCTACCGCAGCGCTTTGTCGGTACAGTCGTCGCTGGTCATGTATCCGATCCACGCATTCGGCTCGGACGCGCAGAAGGACCGCTATCTGCCGAAGCTGCGCACCGGCGAGTGGGTCGGCTGCTTCGGGCTCACCGAGCCGGACGGCGGCTCCGATCCGGGCTCGATGCGGACGCGCGCGAAGAGCGTGGACGGCGGCTTCCTGCTGAACGGCTCGAAAACCTGGATCTCCAATTCGCCGATCGCCGACGTGTTCCTGGTCTGGGCGAAGGACGACGCGGGCGACATCCGCGGGTTTTTGCTCGAGCGCGGCATGACCGGCCTGACCGCCCCGAAGATCGAGGGCAAGTTCAGCCTGCGTGCCTCCTGTACCGGCATGATCATGATGCAGGACGTGTTCGTGCCGGCGGAGAACATGCTGCCGCATGTGAAGGGGCTTCGGGGGCCGTTCTCCTGCCTCAACAACGCGCGGTACGGCATCGCCTGGGGCGCGCTCGGCGCGGCCGAGTTCTGCTGGCACGCGGCGCGGAGCTACACGCTCGACCGGAAGGTGTTCGGCCGGCCGCTCGCGGCGACGCAGCTCGTGCAGAAGAAGCTCGCGGACATGCAGACCGAGATCACGCTCGGGTTGCACGCGTGCCTACGCGTCGGGCGGCTGCTCGACGAGGGCCGTGCGGCGCCGGAGATGATCAGCCTCATCAAGCGCAATTCCTGCGGCAAGTCGCTCGACATCGCGCGGATGTCGCGCGACATGCATGGCGGCAACGGGATCGTCGACGAGTACCACGTGATCCGCCACGTCATGAACCTCGAGACGGTCAACACATACGAGGGTACGCACGACGTGCACGCGCTGATCCTCGGCCGCGCGCAGACAGGGATCTCCGCGTTCAGCTAGGACCCGATGATTTCGGATCGGCCGGCTTCGCTCCGCGACGGAGTGCGGCGTCGCGCCGCGCGATCACGCGCGCAGCGGCGGTCCGTGGCTCGTGATGTAGAAGCGGAACGGCGGCTGCTTGCGGATCCGCGCCGGCTGCGGCGGCTGCGGCCAGACCGGCGGCGGCAGGCCGGCGGCGTGGGCGGCCTTCTCGGCGT
>DATAPS010000297.1:0-9595 GCA_036265085.1 Acetobacteraceae bacterium
TGCCGGGAAGTGCGACGTCGGCGGCGGCGGCGGCGCGAGATGGAAACTGAGCTGCCGGCCGTCGGTCGCAATGCCTGCGTTGTCGAGCGCACGATGGAGCTGCGTCTGATCCCGCATCAGCATGGCGAGCGTCTCGGGCCGGTCTGCGGTGAGAGACACATTCGCCGCGCCGTTCCCGGGGCGCTCGATTCGCACGTGCAGTTCGCCGAGCTCGGCCGGCGCAAGACGAATGCTCAACGATGAGCTTCCGGTGCGCATTGCGAGGGCCACGACAACCGGCGCCGCTTGCGTGATTGCCGGTGATTCGCGTCCCGGCTGATCCCGAACCGTATCAGACGTCGCTGTCGGCCGCGCGTTCATGTGCAATGGCGTCGCGAGGTCCGCTTTCGCTGCGCTGATCGGCATCGCCGCAGTCGCTACGTCCGGAACGGCGTTGCGCAGCTCCGGAGCCGCGACTGCCGCGGCTGCGATCGCCGAAGCAGGGGGATCGGCGCCATCGCTTCTTGCGGCGGCTGGCTCGGCGGGACCTCCCGCGCTCGGCGCTCGCCCGCTCGCGTTATCCGGCAGAGGAGTTGCCCAGGAATGGATGGCGAAGTCGGCATCTGCGCCGGGCGCCGGCTTCTGCGGCTCCGGATCCGGCGTGGCCGCGGATGCGGCAGGTTGCACCGGCACGGTCGCGGCGACCGTCTTGTCTCCCACCGTCGCCGCGGATCGATACTCGTCTGCGCTGTGCCCGTATCCGGACGGCCGCTCAGGCCGTTCCGTTTTCGCAGGGTGCGCTCGTGACGGTACGGCGGCCTTTCCGGTTCCCAGAGCGCGCGTCGCATTGGCGGGCGCCATGACGCTATTCGGCGGCGTTCGCGCCGGTTTCCCGCCTGTGTCGATCGACCATCCAGATGACGGAGCCTCTGTGAGCCCTGCGACCGCATGATCCGCCGATTCAAGCCGCTCAATCGGGTCGCAGTCCTTCGCGCCGGATACCGCAACGCTCGGTGATTCGCCGCTCATGTTCGCCTCCACGAGCTGCGCCGCGAATGCCGGTCCACTGGACGCGGACGCCGCGGGCGGGGACGTGATCGGCTTCAAGGGGGTTTCGTCGATGGTCGTAGCGTGCACGCGGTTCGTCCGGATTTGCGCCACGGCCACAGCAAGCTTCGGGCCACGCGAACCGACGAGACCGTCCCGAGGCCATGCGGCCGCTCGATCCAGCTCGTTTTTGCCTGCCCGGCACGATTTGCCCGGTCGCCGGTGCCGGGCGGTGTTCCGCAAACCCCCTTCGGCGTCATGGGAACGCCGTTGGCATGCTTTCTGCGAACATTCCGCCGAATGCGCGGCGACGCGGCGCGACGGCTCAGGGAGTGCTTCCGATGTCCCTCTTCGGATCGATGAACACAGCGATCAGTGGATTGACCGCCCAGGCTGCCGCGTTCAGCAACATCAGCGATGATGTAGCGAACAGCCAGACCGTGGGGTTCAAGCGCGTCGACACCAGCTTCAGCGACTTCCTGACCGCCAGCACTGCCACCGTGAACGAGTCGGGCGCCGTCATCGCCACGCCCGATTACGTCAATGACGTGCAGGGTACGATCGCGCAGACCGACCATCCGCTCGGCATGGCGATCACCGGCGAGGGCTTCTTCGCGGTGAGCGAAGCGACCTCCAACAACGCGGCCGCCGGCGGGACGCCGACGTTCTCGACCCAACAGTACTACACGCGCGCCGGCGATTTCACGCTCGACAAGAACGGCTACATGGTCAACAGCGCCGATCAGTATCTGAACGGTTGGAGCGTCGATCCCACGACAGGCCAGGTCGATCGCAACGATCTCGCGCCGATCCAAGTCAGCCAGAGCGTCTACAATCCGGTTGCGACCTCGCAAGTGACGCTTGCGGCGAACCTGCCGGCAACGCCCGCTGCGTCGACAACGATGCCGATCAGCTCGCAGGTCACCGTCTACGACAGTCTCGGCACCCAGCACACGGTGACCCTGAACTGGACGCAGAACGCGGACAGCGACTGGACGGTCGACGTGCAGGTGCCCGGTGACACCAGTGGTAACTCCGACCGTGGCACAGCCGAAGTGCAGTTCGGTGCGCTAAGCGGCAACAACGTGCCGGAGGGAACGGTCGGCCTGGTCGGCAATGCGACCGGAACGGTGAGCGCATCGAGTTATTCCGCAAATGGTCCGGCGAGCCTGACATTCACGACTAATTTGGGCGAGGGCAATCAGGCCATTACGCTCAACCTCGGCGACTACGGCGGCTCGAACGGGCTTACGCAATTTGCTGGCACCAACTACTCCCTGCACGGGCTGACCCAGAACGGCGTTCCGCCCGGCAGCTATAGCAGCGTCACGACCACTTCGGCTGGCGACATCGTCGTCAACTACGGCAATGGGCAGTCGCGCACGATCGCTCGCGTCCCGATCGTCACGTTCAACAGCCCCGACAGCCTGCAGCGGCAGAACGGCCAGGCGTTCACCGCCACGATCGGCTCCGGGACACCCAACACGCAGGACGCCGGCACGAATGGGGCGGGCGACATCGTGACCGGATCGGTCGAGCAATCGAATGTCGACATCGCGACTGAATTCAGCAAACTGATCGTTGCGCAGCAGGCCTATTCGGCCAACACCAAGGTCGTCACCACGGCAAACGACCTGCTGCAGCAGACGATCAACATGAAGACCTAGCCGTGGCGAGGCGGTAGCGTATCATGTCGATCGGTGGCGCCTTCTCCATTGCGAAATCCGGCCTCGCCGATATCGGCGCGAACTTCGCGGTGATGTCGCAGAACATCGCAAACGCGAACACGCCCGGGTATGCGCGGGAAGTTACGACGCAGACGAGCATCGCGGCGGATGGCGGCGGCGTCAAGGCCGGTCCGACGACGCGCCAGATCGACACGCAGCTCGAGAGCGAGCTGTTTAGCGAGAACGGCACGCTCAGCGCCTTGCAGACCCGCCTTACCGCTTTGCAGCAGATCGACGCCGTGCAGGGGACCCCGGGCGGCGGCGGAGATCTCGCCTCGTTAATCGGGCAGTTGCAGGACTCATTTGCTAACCTGCAGACCGGCCCGAGCAACCAGGCCTCGCAGGCGGAGGTGGTCAACGCTGCGAGCGCGCTGACGAGCCAGATCAACGCGCTCAGCAATTCCTATACTCAGGGGCGCCAGAATGCTCAGGACACCATCATGGCCGATGTCGGCAAGCTGAACTCGACGCTCGCGACGATCGGCTCGCTCAGCGACCGTATCGTAGGGCTCAAGGCGGCCGGTCAGGGCACCGCGGACCTCGAGAACCAGCGCGCGCAGGCGATGCAGTCGCTGTCGCAGGTCATCAACGTGCGGTTCATCGAGCAGCCGAACGGGGATATGCTCGCCGCCACCACGAACGGCCTTTCTCTTCCGCTGCACGCGGCGACCCCACCCCTGGCCACGCAGCCGGCGACGATCGGCGCGGGATCGAGCTATCCCTCGACCATCCCCGCGATCACCCTCAACGGGGCCGATGTAACGAGCCAGCTCACCGGCGGCGAGATCGGCGCGGCAGTGACGCTTCGCGATACCACCTTGCCGACCTATCAGGGCGAACTGGACGAATTCGCCGAGACGCTCTCCAACCGGTTCGATCAGCAGGGACTGACGCTGTTCACCAATCCGGACGGCACGATCCCGCCGAGCGGCGGAGCGCCCGTCCAGTCCGGTTATGTCGGTTACGCTGCGAGCATAACGGTCAATCCCGCGGTCGCCGCCAACCCGTCGCTGGTGCGCGACGGCACGCACGCGGTCGCGGGAGCACCGGCCGGCGCGAGCGCGTTCACACCGAACCCCGCCGGCGGCCCTGCCGGCTTCAGCGCCACAATCACGCGGGTTCTGGATTATGCGCTCGGTGCGAACGTACAGGACGGCGTGCCACAGCCCGCGCCCGTGACATCCGGCTTGGGACCGAATGGCAACCTTTCCGCATCCTATTCCGCGCCGGCCGATCTCCAGAGCTTCGCGACCGCGGTGGTCGCCACGGAATCGAGCGACAGCGCGGCGGCCAGATCTCAGGCTACCACGGAGCAGGCGGTGCAAACCGCTTTGCAGTCGAAGGTGTCCGCGAGTGGCGCGGTGAGCATCGACTCGGAGATGTCGAATATGGTGCAGCTGCAGAACGCGTACGCGGCCAATGCCAAGGTCATCTCGGCCTTGCAGTCGGTATGGACTGAGCTCCTTCAGATGGTGCCGTGACGATGAGCACCTCCGCGATCCTGACTCCCTACACCGGCAACGCGCTTGGAGCTGTGATGATCTCCAGCGCCGCAATCAAGTCGCGTCTCGACACGCTCACCGAGCAGGCGGCTGACGGGAAGGTCTCCGGAACTTTCGCGGGACTCGGCTCGGGCGCTTTCGTCTCGCTCTCCCTCAACGCGGCGCTCGGGCACAACCAGGCCATCCAGAACGCGGTGAGTGCGTCGAGCGGATCCATGCAGGTCGCGCAGACGGCGCTGAGCGAGATCGGCTCGCTCGCGTCGAACTTCTATAGCCAGACTGACAACCTCAACGGTCTCGATCCGTCCTCGGTGGACAGCATCGCAGCCAATGCCCGTGCTGCGCTTCAGCAGGTCGCCAGTTTGCTCGACAGCAAGTACGGCGACGTCTACGTCTTCGCCGGCCAGGACAGTGCGAATCCACCTGTTCCGAACCCGGACGATATCGGCACGTCCGGGTTCGCGACCCAGATCAGTGCCGCTGTCGCTGCGCTGCCCGCCAGCGGCGGCGCGGCAACAGCGGCGACCACCCTGGCAATCGCGTCATCGAATGCGGCGGGAACGTCGCCGTTCTCCACGGCACTCTCGCAGCCCGCAGCCGCGCTGCAATCGCTGCGCCCCAGTGTCGGCACCGGCGATGGCGTAAGCGTCCCGACAGGCGTAATCGCAAGTGCGAACGGTGACACCACCTCGACCGGCGTTTCGACGACCGGCTCCTACATGCGCGATATCATGCGCGCGCTCGCAACCCTCGGATCGCTCAACAGCGGTCAGGTCAACGAAACCGGCTTCGCAGACCTAGTCGCAGACACGCGTACCTCGCTCGGCAACGCGATGACGGCGCTGAACCAGGACGCCGGGATCATGGGCGATCGCCAGACGGCGCTCACCACGCTCAATACTTCACTCGCGCGGACGGCAACCGCCATGCAGGCGCAGGTCTCTAACGTCGAGAATGTCGATATGGCGAGCACGCTCTCGCAACTCAGCTCCGTGCAGGCACAGCTCCAGGCGTCTTATCAGATCATCTCGGGTCTGCAGAACCTGTCGCTGACCCATTATCTCGGGGGTACTGCCTGAGGCGAGTCCTGAGTAGAGCCGCAACATCTCGGACCGAGTGCGCATCGGTGTGAAAATCCCAGCCTCGTTCACCGGCCGTTAACCCGAGGCGGACAAAATGCAACAGCCCACAAAACCGAGGGCGCTCTCTCAGTCACGGGCAACAGGAAACCTCGATGTCCCTCAATAGCGTCAACACCAACGTCGGAGCGACCATTGCGCTGCAGTCGCTGAACGCGACGAATACGCAGCTGGCCGCCGTCCAGAAGCAGATCTCTACAGGCTATCGCGTCGCCGACGCGACCGACGACGGCGCAGCCTACGCCGTAGCGCAGCGCGTCCGGTCCGATGTCGGGGCGCTCACCAGCGCGAACCAGCAGCTTGGAAACGTCAAGGGTCTGGTCAGCACGACGCTCTCGGCGCTGAACGACGTGTCCAATACTATGAACTCGGCGCGCGACGTTCTGGTGAAGCTCGCCGATGGCAATACCGTCGGCACTCAGCGCTCCCAATATGCGGCTCAGTACAACTCGCTGGTCGCGAATATCAAGTCGTTCTTCTCCGATGCGACCTACAACACCAAAACGCTGCTCGGAAACATCGGGGGGACGTCCGGATTCGGAAGCATCGCCGTCGTCCGCAATGAGGTCGGCGCTACCTACGGTATCGCCACATTCAGTGGCTCGGCTGTCTATGGTTCGCTGAACAACTCGAACTTCACGGCGGTGTCTGGTGCGCTCGGCGCTATCTCGGCGACCGGGACGTTCACGAACATGCTGAACTCGATAGGCACCAAGCTGAACTACTACGGTGCCGCATCGAACTACGTTGACAACCAGATCAGCTACAACAGCGACAAGATGAACGCGCTCAACACCGGCCTCGGCTCGTTGGTCGACGCGGACCTCGCCAAGGAGTCGGCGCAGCTGCAGTCGCTGCAGATCCGCCAGCAGCTCGGCACCCAGGCCCTCTCGATCGCCAATCAGGCGCCGCAGAGCCTTCTGAGCCTATTTAAGTAAAGGCTTAGCGACAGGCCCAAGCGGACAAAACGTCCGCACGTCGTGGCTTGGCTAGGTCTGGAGAGATTGCATGTCGAATTTGGTGCTCGAGTTGCGACAGGGCGAGGTCATGATCGTCAACGGCGCGCCGATCCGCTTTCGCACGAAGTCGCGGATCGAGCTTACCGCTCACGCGCGCTTCCTGTTTGGGAAGCAGATCATGGCGCCGGAGCAGGCAGACAGTCCTGCTCGGCGGATCTACTTCGCTCTGCAGTCGGCGTACATCGGCAACGACGAGGAGCGGCCGCGCGGATTGAGTTCCGCGCGCGAGCTGATCGCGAACTTCAAGAGCGCGACCACCTCGGCGCTGGCCTGCGAGATCCTGGATCGGGCCTTGGCCGCCGCAGAGGCGGACGACTGCTACCAGGCGCTGAAGCTGACGCGACGGATCATCCGTCATGAAGACACGGTGCTCGGCCGCGATCTTCCAGCGTCGCCGCCTGCGCGCCGCGACGCCGCGCTTGCCGCAACATGAAGCTCTCATCAGGAGCATGACGATGCAGATCATTCAGCAGAAAGCAGCGAATGCGTACGCCGTTGCGGCGACGCACCGGAGCCACCGGGAACAGGAAGCGGACGTGTTCCGAGGCGTGAACGCGGCATTGCGTGTGGCGCGAGACCGTGGAGGGATCATCGCCCGAGTCCGCGCGCTGGCCGACAACGACCGGCTGTGGATCACGGTGCTCGGCTTGGTACGAGATCCGGCGAATTCCCTGCCGCCCGCGCTGCGGGCGTCGCTCGTGTCCGTCGGACTCGCAGTTCAGCGCGAGATGCAGCGGGACGCGCCGGATCTCGAGTTCCTGATCGCGGTCAATGAAAACGTGGCAGCCGGTCTGTCCGGCTAACGCTGAACTCCACGGGGGATGCGAATCCCCCCTCCTCCAGGCTCAAAAGGAGCCCGACATGTCGACGACGGCATATCGTCCCGATGCTGCGGGCCTGACCAGCCGCACGCGCGCCCTCATCGACGGCGATCGGGTGGTTGCGGCGCGGCCACTTCTCGAGGCGCTCCGCCGCCTTGCTCCCGAGCCGAGCGAGTTTGCCGAGCTGGAAGCCCGGCTTCTGGTTCGCGAGGGTCGCGAACCGGAAGCACTCGCCACCCTTGATGGCGCACTCGCGCGCGACAGCGGCAATGTCAGGCTGCTACTCGACCGCTCCGAGCTTCGTCTCCAGCGCGGTGATCTGCATCTCGGTGCGGACGATGCGGCGGCAGCGGTGATCGCGGCGCCTGGGGATTCGGTCGCCAAAGCCGTTCTCGGGGTCGCGTTGATCCGCCTCGAGCGGCACGAGGAGGCGGCGATCTGTCTTGCCGAGGCGGTACGCGGCGACCCGCGCCACCCCGGCTTCCGTCAAGCGCTCGCGGAGGCACAGGAAGCGGGAGGCGACGCGGCGGGCGCGGCGGAGACCCTCGTTGAGGCCATCGCTCGCTGGCCGCAGCATTTGCCGCTCCGCATCGCGGCCATCATGGCGGCGATGCGCGCGCAGGACTTCGCCCGCGCCGTCGATCTGGCCGAAGCGGCGCGTCGGGCAGGTGCGGCCGATGCTTGCGTATTCGGCCTGCTCGGCCATGCGCTGTCGATCCTGGGGCGACATGCGGATGCTTCCGAGGCCTATGTCGAGGCGCTGAAGCTCGCGCCGGAGGACGTTTACGTCCGCCATCTCGTCCGCGCCTCCGGTTTGCTTCCGCAGTCGACCCGCGCTCCGGCGGCCTATGTGGAGGCGGTGTTCGACGGTTATGCTGACCGGTTCGAAAGCCATCTGATCGATCTCGGCTACCGAGTACCCGGCCTGATTCGCAATGCCCTGCGCGCGCACTGGCCAGACAGCGTTCCGATCGGATCCGTCCTCGACCTCGGCTGCGGGACCGGGCTCGTTGCGGTCGCTCTGTCGGATTTCGCGATCGGCCGTTTGACTGGGGTCGATCTCTCCAGCGCCATGCTCGCAGAGGCGCGTGCGAAGGGGCTTTACCATGACCTCGTGCACGCGGATCTCGCGGACATGCTCACTGACTCAAGCGAACGGTGGGACATCATCCTTGCCGCGGACGTGCTGAACTATTTCGGGGACCTGGACGCGGTTCTGGCGGGCGTCGCGTCCCGCCTCCGTTCGGGCGGCCGTTTCGTCGCATCCTTCGAGTTGCTCAGCTGCGGCGATGACGCGCCCTGCGAGAACTGGCGGCTGCACACCCAGGGGCGATTCGCCCACGCCGCGGCCTACGTGGCCGGGGCGGCCTGCGCCGCCGGCCTGCAAGTCGTGTCCTTTGCCGAGGAAAGCCTTCGCTGCGAAACCGGGGTCGCGGTGAATGGATTGCTCGCGGTCTTCGGGCGAGGCGCGCATTGATCGCCGCCGAGGCGTTCGCGCCGACTGAGGCCTTCTCGACGGGATCCGATCGCGCCGAACCCTCCGACCGGACCCTGCTCGCCGCCGGGCTGTCGCTGCTTCGGCGTCACGAAACTGTCGCGGCGAAGCGGCTCCTTCTGTACGGCTGCCGCCTCGCGCCGGCCTCGGCGGACGCGTGGCACGCGCTTGGCTTGGCTCTCGTTCGGAACGGCGAATTCGGGGATGCCGAGGCCGCCTTTGCGGAGGCGGAGCGGCTCGGGTGCAGCACCGTCGAGCTTGCGCTTGCGCGCGTGAACGCCGCGGTCCGCGCCGGAACGGCGGACGCCGAGCTCGATCGGCTCGCCGTGCGGTCGCTGGCAGATCCGTTCGACGCCGTCGCGCTCACCGCCCGCGGGGTGCTGCTGTCGCGGCTCGGGCGGGGTGCCGAGGGCATCGATCTGCTCGAGGCCGCCGTCGCACTCGCGCCAAGCGAGGTCGGACCCGCGATCGAGCTGGCGAATGCGCTTATGCACACCGATCGGACCAGGGAGGCGGAGGCGTCCCTCGCGCGAGCCATCGCGCTCGCGCCGCGGCAGTGGATGCTGCGCAACAATCGCGCGGTGATCCTGATGCGGTCGCAGCGCTTCGAGGAGGCGCGCGACGAGCTCCAGGCGTTGATCACGGCGAATGGCGAAGAGCCCGGGCTGCTCTGCAACCTCAGCAACGTCCTCAACGCGCTCGGCGAGCAGGACGCGGGCGTGTCCACCGCGCGCCGTGCCACCGAGCTCGTCCCGGACATGCATCTGGCATGGCGATCACTCCTCAACGCGCTCGCCTACCGGTCGGGCGTGGATGGCGCGACGATGCGCCAAACGGCCGAGCGCGCGTCCGAGTGCATCCTGCGG
>DATAPS010000298.1:0-9823 GCA_036265085.1 Acetobacteraceae bacterium
GCGGCGGAGGTTTTGCAGCCGCAAGGCGATCAGGTTGAGCAGCGCGCCGGCGACCGCCGGGCCGAGGATGGAGTCCGCCCGATAGCGGCTGCCGAGCCCCTGCAGAACGACCTGGATGATCCTGGCGAAGCGGTCGGTGAGAGGGAGCGGGGCGGTTGTGTTCATCCCTGCATAGAAGCCCATCACGGAGGTTTGGGCAATAAGTCCGTTGTGTCCACGTTGTGAAATCGCCGTTATTAGAGCGTCACGACATGGCAGCTGCTAGCCCGGATTTCCCGGGTGCAGTCGGATCTTCTGGCAATTTTTGTCCGGATCCGTCATGAATATCAGCATGTTAGCAGGTGCGCACCAACCGATTTCGCATCATACCGGTAGTGCTTCGATAATCGAGACGGGTGACTGCGTGGGGATGGCTCGCCGTAGCGTAAATCCGGACGCGGACAGAAGGCTGGCGAACTCGTGCTGCGTGCGCTCACGCGCACGCCCGAACATGGCCATCATCTGCGTGTCCACCAAGTAGCTAGTCGGTCGGCCCTGCGACGGGTCCGCCTCAAGAATCTGGTCGCCGATCAGCAACACCGCGCCCGGCCCCATCGCCGTCCGGCAGGCCCGAAGGATGTGCTGGCAGTCCTCATCGGACCAATCGTGCAGCACGCGGACGAGCATGTAGATGTCCGCGCCGGACGGAATGCGATCGAAGAGGCTGCCGCCCATCGCCTCGATCCGCCCGGCCAAAAGGTCATCGGGTCGAATGGCGCGGACCACATCATCGCGGTCCACCAGCAACCCGCGTGACGCTGGGAAGCGCGCGAGAACATGGCGCAGCGTCGCACCGCTCCCGCCGCCGATGTCGGCAATCAGTGCCGCGCCGGAGAAATCATACGCCGCCGCGACAGCGGCATGCCGATTGACCGAGGGCTGGACAGCGCAGGGGAAAGGCCCCCGGATGGAGATGCCGCTCGCAACCAGCACAATCGCCATTAAGCGTTTTCGACGCTGTTAGAAACCGAAATACCATGCCAACGCACGCCCTCCGGGCGGTGCGGGCGCGCCGCATCAATCGATAGTCGCGCATGGCAGATAGACCGCCGTTATGAGATGGCGCACTCCGGTTCTTGCGTTCGCATCTATTAGGAGGCGCATAATTCATCGCAGTGAGCAGGCAAGGTCCACCTGATCCCGCAATCGTCGCTACTGCGCTTCCGGCTCCGTGTTCATCGCGAGCGTTTTCTCGTCATGCCGCGCGATGTATCGGAAGCCCTTGCGTGCGGCCCAGATGTTCATCTCCTGATAGAGCATGATCATCGGCAGCTCGCGTGCGACCAGCCGCATCGCGTCGATGTCGAGCGCATTGCGGCGCTGATCATCCAGAGTGTGCATCGCCTCGCCGATCATGGCGTCGAGCTGCGGATTGGAGTAGCGCCCGCGATTGACGGCGCCCCAGCCTTTCGACGCGTCCTGCGTCGCCACGGTGTCCTGCAGCGCCGAGCTGCCTTCGCCGGTCCATGAGCCCGCGCCGGAGAGGTGGAAGCTGAAATCCCCGTGCGACTCGCGCGGGACGTAGATCGCGAACGGCAGCGCCTCCGCTTTCGCCGTGATGCCGATGCGGCTCAGCATCTGCGCGACGGTGGCGACAACGCGGCCATCATTGTTCCAGCGATCCGACGGGCCGTCGACCGTGAGCCGGAAGCCGTGCGGGAAACCGGCATCGGCGAGCAGCTTGCGCGCACCCTCCGGATCGTACGGTTCGACCGCCACACCCGGCGCGTAGCCCGGTTCGCCCGGGCGCATGAACTGCGCGGCGGGGAGCGCAAAGCCGTCCATCACCTTGTCGACGATCGCGCGCCGGTCGATCGCCTTGTTGAACGCCTGGCGCACGCGGAGGTCGAGGAACGGACTCTTCGGAAGCGGCTTGCCGTCGACGTCGGCGTAGTTCGGCGACGGTCCGGTGTTGAGCCAGTCGAACCAGAAATACATCACGCGCTGCGAGACGATCGGGCTCTCGTTCACGCGCGGATCGTGCGCGAGCCGCGCCGCATCCTGCGTCGGCACGGTCTCGATCACGTCGACATCGCCGGCGAGCAACGCCGCGAGGCGCGCGGCGTCGTTGCTGATGATGCGCGTCGAGACGTGCTTCCAGACCGGCTTCTGGCCCCAATAATCGTCCTTCCGCTCCATCTCGACGCGGTCCATTCCGCTGACGCTGAGAACGCGGTACGGGCCGGTGCCAACCAGCGCGCGGCCGGTGTTGAACGCCTCGGTCGGCGCATCGCCGTGAATCTTGCGGCTGAGAATGAAGATGCGCGACAACGCGATCGGCAGGAAGGGCGACGTGGCGCTGGTGTGGACGCGCAGCGTCAGCGGATCGACCGCTTCCATGCTGACGACCGGGCCGAGATAGGAGCGGTAGCCGCCCATCGGCGTCGGCAGCGTGCGTGCGCGCTCGAAGCTGAACACCGCATCGTCGGCGGTGAACGGCGTGCCGTCGGAAAAGCGCACGTCGGGGCGGAGCTTGAACTCCCAGGTCGTCGCGTCGGTCGCACGCCATGCGGTCGCGAGCCGCGGCTCGAGATCGGCGATGTTGTCGCCCGCCTGCGTGGTCAGCGTGTCGAAGACATGGACCGCTATCTGCGAGCTCGGCGTCGCATTGTGGTAGTGCGGATCGAGCGAGGTCGGCTCCGTCCGGTAGCCGAGCCGCAGATTCTGCGCGTGCGCCGCGGTTGCGACGAGCGCGAGCAGAGCGACGGCGCAGAGGCGCAGGCGGTTACTGCTTGGCGTCATACACGTGATGCTCCGAGCGGTGCGCGGCGATCCAGTCCCAGTCGATGCTGACGCCCAATCCCGGCCCGGTCGGGACCGGGAAGCAGCCGTCGGCGCCGACGTCCTCGAGCCGGTCGGTGTAGCCGCAGGTGTAGCAGGCGGGGGTGAACACGCCGCCGGACGGTCCGACCAGCGAGAGCTCGTACCAGTTCGAGTTCCGGATCGCGGACATGCAATGCCGTTGTGCGGGTCCGGGCGCGTGCAGCTCGATGTCGAGCCCGAGCGCTTCGGCGAGATGCGCGAGCTTCATCGTGCCGGTGATGCCCATGTCGAAATCCGGATCGGCGCGCACGAAATCGGTGCCGTCCGCGAGCAACAGCGTCGCCATCGATTCGAGACCGCGCACGTGCTCGCCGATCAGGATCGGCGTGCGGATGAGCTGGCGAAGCTTACGGTGCGCGTGGGCGGAGAGGCCGCCGTCGCTGTAGGGGTCCTCGTACCAGAAAAAGCTCGCGTCGTCGCAGGCGCGTCCGACCGCGAGCGCATCGGCGAAGGTGCGCAGATGGCAGGCGGCGTCGTGCATGAGCGCCATGCGGCCGCCCACGCGCTTGCCGAGCAGCCGAATCGCCGCCGCCTCGAGCGCCGCGTCGCCGTCTTCCCAGCCGTGCATCTTGAAGGCACGGTAGCCCATGGCGAGGCACTGCTCGGCGAAGTCGGCGAATGACTCCGGCGTCGGGAGCGCGGTCTCGTCGCCGGCGAACCAGGTGCTTGCGTACGCCGGTACGCGCGTCCGCCAACCGCCGAGCATCTGACTGACCGAGATGCCGGTGCGCTTGCCCGCGAGATCCCAGAGCGCGACGTCGAACGGGCTCACGCCCATCTTGTCGTTCTTGCGCAGGTCACGCTTCATCGTGTCGTAATAGAGTTCGCGCTCGAAGCAGCCGTAGCCGACGAGCTTGCGCCCGCAGATCTTCGCTTGCGAGATCATCGTCTCCATCCCGCCGACATATTCGCCGACCGCGCCGTCCGCCGTATGCAGCCGCACCGCGAGCCGGGCGCGGTTGGTGACGTGGGTGCCCTCCGCGTGGCGGTGCGTGATCGGATAGGCGAACACGTGGAGTTCGACGCGGGTGATGATGGTGGCGCTGCGGGGTGTGCCGTCCCCCACCGGTCGAGCGGCGGCGAGGCGGGTCGGGGCGGTGTCGTTCATGCGGGGTATCCCGGGTGATTCTGGAGCGTTTCCGGGCGGATGGGAGGCGCAGGCGCGTGCCGGTGTCAACCCGGATGCCGCACCGACGCCAATTCAATCGGCGTCCGATGCAACCGATTACCCTGTGCGGAGTCTCTGTCCAGCCAGCACAGGAGTTTCTCGACAGTGCATCGACGCGAGCTGTTCCCGCTGGCGATCGGACTCGCTCTCGCACCGGCTCTTGGCGCTGGTGCGGACGAGCCGGCCGCCGATACGCCGTTCGACGCCTCGACCGTGCGAACGATGGCGCGCGACCTGGCTCAAAAGTCCTATCAAGCGCCTGATTCGTCGCTGCCCGACGCTCTCAAGAACGTCGATTACTCGACATACCAGAAGCTGCGCTTCGACAAGGCGAAGGCGATCTGGCGCGGCGACAACCTGAAGTTCACGGTCGAGCTGTTTTCGCGCGGTTATCTGTTCCACGATCGCGTCGATCTGTTCGAAGTGTCTGCCGGGAAGGCGCGGCCGATCCGCTACAATCCTGACATGTTCGACCTCGCGGCCCTGAAATCGCCGCCGCCGCCCGACATCGGTTTCGCCGGGTTCCGCGTTCACTATCCGCTGAACCGGCCGGATTATCTCGACGAGGTTTGTGCGTTCCTCGGCGCCAGTTATTTCCGCGCGCTGGCGCGCGGGCAAGGCTACGGCCTCTCCGCGCGCGGTCTTTCGATCCGGACCGCCGATCCGCGCGGTGAGGAGTTTCCCGTCTTCAAGTCCTTTTGGCTGGAGAAGCCGCCCGCGAACGCCGACGCGATGGTGATCAACGCCCTGCTGGACAGCCCGAGCGCCGCCGCGGCGATACGCTTCACGCTGCGGCCCGGGGCGGACACGATCATGGATACGGAGATGGCGCTTTATCCGCGGACGGATCTCGACCAAGCCGGGCTCACGCCGATGACGAGCATGTTTTTCTTCGACGCAAACAATCGGTCCGGGTACGACGACTATCGGAACGCGGTGCACGATTCTCATGGGCTCTCGCTGCTCACGAGTCGCGGCGAGTGGATCTGGCGGGCCCTGAACAATCCGAAGACGCTGCAGGTGAGCGCGCTCGACGATGCCGGGCTGCGCGCTTTCGGGCTCGTGCAGCGCGAACGCAGCTTCGCCGATTACGAGGATCTCGAAGCGGTCTACGAGAAGCGGCCGACGCTATGGGTGGAGCCGATCGGCGACTGGGGGGTCGGCGCGGTCATGCTCGTCGAGATTCCGAGCGACCGCGAGGTGAACGACAATATCGTCGCGTTCTGGCACCCAAAGAACAAGCTGCCGGCCAAGAGCGAGAACATCCTCGCCTACCGCCTGCACTGGACGTGGGATGCTGACAACGACGCGCAGATCGCGAAGGTCGCGGCGACCCGGTGCGGGCTGAGCTTCGACCACAAGCGGCAACAGATCGTCGTCGATTTCAACGGCGGCCCGCTGAAAGGGCGCGCGGGCAACGCGGCGCCGGCGCTCGATGTCGGATCGGACAAGGGCAAGGTCAGCGACGCGACGATCCAACCGATCCCCGGCGGAGACACATGGCGGCTGTCGTTCCAGCTCGATCCCGGTAGCGAGAAGATCATCGAGTTGCATGCGCGCCTGCTCGACGGCGATAAACCGATCAGCGAGACCTGGGCCTACCGATGGACACCCTGACGGCGGATCGCGGCGTCGCGGCCCTTCCGCCCGAGGCGCCGCTGCCGATGCCGGTGCAGTCGCTTCAGCAGGCGCCGCCCCGCGTGCCGCGGCCGCCGTCGTCACCGCGGCTGATCGGATTGCGGCGGCTGCTCGTCGTCGGCGGCGCGGTCGCACTCACCGGCGCAGGCGTGTGGCAGATGAAGCTCGTGCTGGCTGCGAACGGATTGTCGCCGCTCGCGCTCGTCATGCTGGTGCTCTTCGTCCCGCTGTTCGCCTGGGTGGCGCTGTCGTTCACCAGCGCGATCGCGGGCTTTTTCTCCCTGCTGGCCAGCAAGGGGCGACGACTCGGCGTCGGACGCGGCAGACCGTCGCTGCCGGCGACCCGGACCGCGCTCCTGATGCCCTGCTACAACGAGAGTCCGGCGCGCGTGATGGGCGCGCTGCAGGCGATGTGGGAGGCGCTGCGCGACGCAGGCGCGGACGAGCGGTTCGATATGTTCGTGCTCAGCGACACGACCGAGCCGGATGTGTGGATCGCCGAGGAGGCGGCGTTCCTCGATCTGCGCCGGCGCACCGGCGCCGACCGGATCTTCTACCGCCACCGCCGCCACAACACCGCGCGGAAATCAGGCAACATCGCGGATTGGGTGGCGCGGTGGGGCGGGGGGTATCCGCAGTTCCTGATCCTCGACGCCGATAGCGTGATGCAGGCTGACGCGCTGCTGCATCTGGTCGGCGCGATCGAGCGGCACCCCGATGTCGGTCTGATCCAGACGCTGCCGATCATCACCGGCGGCACGACCCTGTTCGCGCGCATCCAGCAGTTCGCGGGACGGGTCTACGGGCCGCTGATCGCGCACGGCATCGCGTGGTGGCACGGGGCGGAGGGCAATTACTGGGGCCACAACGCGCTGATCCGCACCCGCGCGTTCGCCGAGCAGGCGGGATTGCCGGAGTTGCACGGGCGCAAGCCGTTCGGCGGACACATCCTCAGCCACGATTTCGTCGAGGCAGCGCTGATGCGGCGGGGCGGCTGGGCGATCCACATGGTTCCCGGGCTTCCCGGCAGCTACGAGGAGAGCCCGCCGAGCGTCGTCGATCTCGCGGTGCGCGACCGGCGCTGGTGCCAGGGCAATCTGCAGCATCTCGCGGTACTGCCCGCGCGGGGTGTGCACTGGATCAGCCGCCTGCACATGCTCACCGGCGTCGGCTCCTACGTGACGGCACCGTTGTGGCTGCTGTTCCTGCTGGCCGGCATCCTGATCGCGCTGCAGGCGCGCTTCGTGCCGCCGGACTATTTCCCGCAGCAGGGCAAGTCGCTGTTCCCGCTGTGGCCGGTGGTCGACCCGGTCCGAGCCATGTGGATGTTCGTCGGCACGATGGGGCTTCTGCTCGTGCCGAAGCTGCTCGGGTTCACCGCGGTCCTGTTTCACGGCGCCGAGCGGCGCGGTTGCGGCGGCGCGGTGCGGCTGCTCTGCGGCCTATTGTTGGAGAGCGTGATCGCAGGCCTGCTCGCACCGGTCGTGATGCTCACACAAACCGTCGACATCGTCGCGATCGCCATCGGCCGCGATTCCGGCTGGAACCCGCAACGGCGCGACGATGGCTCGGTGCCGCTGCGGGAGACGGTGCGGAAGTATCGGCGTCATACTTTCATGGGTCTCGCGATGGCTGTGGCGGCATGGCTCGTGTCACCGTCGCTGGCCGCATGGATGTCCCCGGTCATCGTCGGGCTCGCCCTCGCGATCCCGCTGGTCACGATGACGAGCTGGCGGAGCGGGCTGCTCGCGCGCCTCGGCATTCTGCGCATTCCCGAAGAGGTGCGCTCGCCGGCTGTTCTTCAACGGGCGCGCACTCTGGCCGCGGAGATCGCGCTTGAGACGGCGACACGGCGGGCGCTCCCTGATCGCCTGTTGCAGGATGACGCCCTGCTCGCCGCGCACTACGCGATGCTGCCGCCGCCGCGGCGACGATGGATCGACCCGCCCGACGTGCCGCTGCTCACCGGCCGGACTAAACTGGACGAAGCGCCGAGCCTCCAGGCCGCGTGGGAGGCAATGACGCGCGCCGAGCGAGCGGCGTCTCTGGCGGATCGGGCAGCACTCGACGTGATTGCTACAAGGTCAGTCTAGATTGCTGCCCCCTTCACGCCATCAGCCGTTCCAAGACCTTTCCGTACTCCCGCACGACCTCGTGCCGCTTCACCTTGTGGCTCGGCGTCAGCATCCCGTTCTGGAGCGTGAACGGTGCCACGACCGCGTGCCGCCGCACGCGCTCCGTGACTGACAGCCGCTTGTTCACCATCGAGACCGCCGCCGCGACCGCGACCTCGTCGAAGCCTTCCGCCGCGACCGCCAGTGCGGCGATCCCCGCCCGCCCCTCGCCGAACACGCAGGCCTGGGCGATCGCGGGCTCCGCGACCAACATGCCCTCGATGCGCGCGGGCGAGACGTTCTCGCCGCCGGACAGGACGATCAGGTCCTTCTTGCGGTCGGTGATCGTCAGGAATCCGCGTTCGTCCAGTTGCCCGACATCGCCGGTGCGCAGCCAGCCGTCGACCATTGCGCGCGCCGTTTCCTCCGGCTTCCCCCAATACCCGTCCATGACGAGATCGCCGCGCACCAGGATCTCGCCGTCCTCCGCTATGCGCACCTCGACGCCCGGAAGCGGTCTGCCGACAGTCGCGATGCGGGCCGCGCCCGCCGTGTTCGCCGAAATCACCGGTCCCGCCTCGGTCTGCCCGTAGCCCTGCAGCATTGCGATCCCGAGCCCGAGGTAGAATTTGCCGACCTCGGGTTCCAGCCGGGCGCCGCCCGACATCATCACCCGCAGCCGCCCGCCGAACCGCGCCCGCACGCGCCGCCGCACCAGCCGCTCCAGCAACGGATCGAGCACGCGATCGGCGAGCGCGACGGGCAGCCCCTCCCCTCGTGCCGCACCGACCGCGATGGCGCGCTGGAATAGCGCCTGCCGCCACGCCGGCTCGCGCGCGACCTGCGCCAGGATCCGGCTGCGGATGACGTCGAGGATGCGGGGCACGACGGTCATCACAGTCGGCCGGACGACCGTCATGTCCGACGCGAGGTGCTCGACGCCGCGCGAGTAGACGACTTCCGTGCCGATGCTGAGCAGGAAGAACTGTCCGGCAAGATGCTCGTAGCTGTGCGACAGCGGCAGGAACGACAGGTAGGTTTCCCGGTTCAGAGCCAGCGGCCGGACCAGTTCGAACGCCCCATAGCAATTTGCCAGCAGCGCGCGGTGCGGCAGCATGACCCCGCGCGGTGCGCCCGCGGTGCCGGAGGTGTAGATGATGCAGGCCATCGTGCCGGGCGCGATCCCGGCCGCTTCGGCCACCACGTCGTCGATCGGAGCGTCGTCGCCGATCAGTTCCCCCCACGGCGTGACGGAAATCCGGGGAGACGCGAACGGCTCCATTGTGATGATCCGGTCGAGCGGTCCCGCCTCGGCCACGCGCTCCGCAAACGCGCCCTGCGACACGATCGCGACCCGCGCGCCGCTGTCGCGCAGCACGTGGGCGTGGTCGCCGACCGTGTTGGTCGTGTAGGTCGGCACCGGGACCGCGCGGATCGCCAGCAGCGCCGTCTCCGCAATCGGGAACTCGGGCCGGTTCTCGCTCACGATCAGCACCCGGTCGCCCGGCGCCACCCCGAGGGCGCGCAGCCGGCGCGCCGTACTCGCCGCCGCCCGACCGAACGCGCCCCAGCGCATCCCGTGCCACGCCCCGTCCCGATGCCAGCGCAGCATCGGCTGATCGGGCCATTCGCGCGACCGCGCGAACATCATCGCGGCCACGTTCGGCCAGCTTCCATAACGCTCCAACGCCATGACCTCCCCAGCCGGATCGGGGCCGAACCCTTTGACGATCCAAGGGCTCAGCTTACATGCATCGCGCCATCAGCGAGATAGGACCCAACCGGATGCCTGACGGACAGGCCGGCTCGAAGGCGCGCGGCGCCGCGAGCGACAGGGCCGAGCTGCCCACCTGGGATCTGCGCGACCTCTATCCCTCCCCCGACAGCCCGCAACTCGCCGCCGATCTCGACCATGCCGAGGCGGAGGGAAAGGCCTTCGCCGCGGCGTATGCCGGCAAGCTCGCGGAGATGTCCGGGGCGGCACTCGCGGCGGCGGTTAGCGAGTACGAGCGGATCGAAGAGACGCTCGGCCGCGTCATGT
>DATAPS010000299.1:0-3914 GCA_036265085.1 Acetobacteraceae bacterium
CGCCAGGAACTGGTCGAAACAGCCCCGTCATCGCGACGAGCGAAGCGGTGCATTCCAGGCGCACGTAACGTTCGAATAACAGCGATTTCGCGCCGATCACGGAACGAAACTCCTTGCCCAAAAACCCGATGTTCTGCTTTAGTTCTCGCATGGACACACCCGCGCCGCTCCCCCTCGCCGAACGCTTCATCAGGATCATGCATGGCGTGTCGCTCGCGGTCGGCAACCGGCATCGGCCGCATTCCATTCTCGGTCCGGCGCTCGCCATCGCGTTGATCAACCTGGTCCACATGCGGCTGAACAACCTCCGCCGCCGCTTCCTCGCCCTCCTCGAACGCATCCAGGCCGGCACGCTGCGGAAACTGCCGGAGCCGGGTCAGGCACGGACGCGCAAACCCTCGGCGCGGAAGCCGCGGCCGAATCCCCTCGCCGAATACGGCGTGCGGGAGAGCTGGGGCTGGGTGACCCGGATCGCCCGCGAATACCATGGCAACGAGCTGGAGCGCCTGCTGGAAGACCCCGAGATGCAGGCGATGATCGCCGCCGAGCCGCGCCGCATGGGCCGCATCCTGAGTCCGCTCTGCCGCATGCTCGGCGTCGGCGAGATCCCCGACCTGCTGCGGCTGCCCTCGCAGGCCGATGTCGTCACCGTGGACTGGGCCGCCCACGCCCGGATGGTGGAGGCCGAGAAGGCCGCCACCGCCGCCGGCCTGCCGCCGCCGCCCTGGGACCCGCCGCCGTTCACCGGGACCCGCGATCGGCCGTTCCGCTTCTATCTCACCCGCTACGGACAGCCGTTCCTGGCCCAGCCGCTCCTCGCCCACCCGCTGCTGGAGTGAGCGTGCGCCGCCGCGCCGCCGCCCGGCCTCGTCCGCTCATGGCACCCTTTCCGCCCGTCGCGCGGAGAGGCGCGGCATCATGCGCGAGAACACGCGTCGCATTCACGGCGGAGATGCGGAACTGGACCGCCGGATCACGTCTGTCCCGTTGTCCAAAAACGCCCGTACTTCCGCCACCGCCTCGGCCAGCCCTGCCCGTCGCACCGTTACCCCCTGTGGAAATGCCGACAGCAGCCGCGTCGGTGTCCGCCGGTCCAGCAGCACGAACGCCCCCCGATCCGTCGCCGTCCGGATCAACCGCCCGAATGCCTGCCGCAACCTCAAGCGCACCAGCCGATCATCGAACCGACCCGGATCGCCGTCGGAGAGATGAATGCGCCGCTCGCGATGCAGGATGTCCGGCCGCGTCCAGGGCACGCGCTCGAATACCACCAGCCGCAGCGCCTTCCCCGGCACATCGACACCGTCGCGCATCGCATCGGTGCCGAGCAGGCAGCTCTCCTCCTCGGTGCGGAAGACATCCACCAGCGTCGCATTGTCCATCGCGTCGACATGCTGCGCGTAGAGCGGAATCCCCGCCGCCTCCAGCGCCGGCGCGATCTTCCCATGCACCGCCTGCAGCCGGCGGATCGCTGTGAACAGCCCCAGTGCGCCGCCGCCCGCGGCGAGGAACAGCGCGCGGTAGGCGGCGGCGTTCGCGTCGAGGTCGCGCGGATCGACGTCGGTGACCACGAAGGCCCGGGTCTGCGCGGCATAGTCGAACGGGCTCATCACCGCGACCCGGAGCGCCGGCGACGGGAGATGCGGCGCTCCCACTCGGCTCTCCGCCGCGAGCCAGGCTGCGTCGGCGTCCGGCTCGCCTCCGTCCCGCAACGTGGCGGAGGTCACGAGGATGCCGTGTGCGGGCGCCGCGATTGTCGACATGAACGGCACGGTCGGATCGAGCCAATGCCGGTGCAGCCCGACGTCCTGGTCCCGCGCCACCCCTCGCCCGCCGCCGTCGCGGCGTTCGAGGCGGAGAAAGCTGACGTGCTGCGGCCGCGCGCCCGGCTCGCCCGGCGCCTCCGCGATCTCGCGCAGCATCGCCTGCCACGCCGTCAGCCGGTCCAGCGCCCGCCGTCGTATGGAGCGGCAGGCGCCTTCGATACGGGCGCGCGTCGCCGCGTCGATCTCCTCCGCCTCGTCGTCGAGCCGCGCGGCCAGGCGCTCGATCAGCAGCTTCAGCGGCGCCACGATCCGCGCGAGCGCCTGCGCGAGCTCCGCCGCAGCGGCGATCAGCGTATCGCTCGCCGGGTGCAGGTCGCATTCCAGCGTGGAGGCGGTCTCCGCATCGGACGCGCGCGCGACCACCTGCGCCCGCGCCGCCCGGAGCAGCGCCTCTGTCGCGTTCTGCCTCCCCGGTACCAGTCCGCCGAGGTCCGGCGCCGCCGCGTCCGCGAACAGCCGCGTCTGCCATCCCGGCGCGGGCAGGGCGCGCGCTGCGTGGAGCGCCTCCTCCAGCGGCACCTCGACCTCGGGACGCGCGAGGACGAGCTCCTCGATCCGCCGCTTCAGACCCCGCGCTCGGGACCGGCCGCCCTCTGCGCCGATCAGCCAACGCCGCAGCTCGCCCGCCTCGCCGCCGGACAGCTCGGCGGAGAACGCCGAGTCTGCCGCGTCGAACACGTGATGCCCCTCGTCGAACACGTAGCGCACCGGCACAGTCGCGTCGTCGAGCCCGCCCCAGGCCGCCTGCGCCATGACGAGCGCATGGTTGGCGACGACGAGATCGGCGGTGCGGGCGCGGCGGATCGTGTGTTCGACGAAGCAGCGCCGCCAGTGCTTGCACGCGCCATGGATGCACTCGCCACGCCGGTCGGCCAGTCCGGACAGCAGGCCGTGGCCGAACAGTTCCGGGAACCATCCGGGCAGGTCGCCCCCCATCAGGTCACCGTCGGCGGTCGCCTGCATCCAGCGCGCGATCAGCCCAAGCGGAATCGCGCTCGCCGGCGCGCCGACCGCGGCGGCCGATGCAGCTTCGTCGAAGTTGAGCAGGCAGAGGTAATTCTCGCGCCCCTTCCGCACGACGGCGCGGCGGCGGCGCTCGACAGGGTCGGGGAAGAGGCGGGCGAGCTCGGCATCGACCTGGCGCTGGAGGTGGCGGGTGAAGGTGGAGATCCAGACCGGCCCCTTGTTCTGCTCCGCCCACAGGCTCGCCGGCGCGATGTAGGCGAGCGTCTTGCCGGTGCCGGTGCCGGCCTCCGCCAGCACGAGATGCGGATCGCCCCGGCTGTCCCGCGGCGCGAATGCGCCGGCGACGGCGGCGGCATAGTCGGCCTGCCCCGGCCGTTGCTCCGCCTCGGGCCCCAGCATTGCGGCGAGACGGCGGCGGGCGGCGGCGGGTTCCACCGGGAGCGAGGAGGGGGGCGGCGGGGGCGGCAGCTCCTCCCATTCCGGCAGGGTGTCACAGACGTTCAGCGCACGCGCCGATGGCGCGGCATCGGGCTCCCCGAGCGCCGCCAGCACGAAGGGCGCCCATCCCCATCCCGCCCGCGCCATCCGCGCGGCTAGTGCTGCGGCGTCGTGGTTCAGCGCGAGCCGGCGCCCCGCGGCGAGCCGGGACAGGAGAGCGCGGGCGATGTCCGGCAGCCGCGCCGCCATCCCGACCGGGCCAGCCGTCTCGAACGGCAAGTCGAGCGCGACCAGGAGCCCCCGAGGCGTCGGCGCGGCGGGACGGGCAGGATAGACGAAGGCGTAGAGCTCGAGCAGGTCGTAGGCGGCCGACGCGCCGATGCCGAGCCGCCGGAACGTCGCGGGCGCGTGGACCAGCAGCGGCGGCGGCGCGCCGGCGAGGTACGCGGCGGCGGCAGATGATGCGAGGTCCAGCAACTCGCCGTCCGACGTGACGATCGCAGCCCGTCCGGCGCCCGCAACCACCGCAGGGGCGTCCGGCGGGACCGCGGGCGAGAAGCGAGCAGTGACGATTGGGGCTGGCATCGGCCTAGTATATGTGATGGCCGCGATTGCCAGTCCCCGTCCCCTTACCTAGCCTGACCCCATGTCCGACACCGTTCGCACCAGCAGCGCGATCCCGCG
>DATAPS010000300.1:0-3267 GCA_036265085.1 Acetobacteraceae bacterium
CTGCGGATCACGCTCGCCGTCGCCGGGTTCACGATGGACGACCTCCAGATCACCCAGGAGGATAATCAGCTGGTGATCCGTGGGCGGCAAACCGACGACTCGCAGGGCCGCGTGTTCCTGCATCGGGGCATCGCGGCGCGGCAGTTCCAACGCGCGTTCGTGATCGCCGAGGGGATCGAGGTGCGGGGCGCGTGGCTGGACAGCGGGTTGCTGCACATCGATCTCGCCCGGCCGCAGCCGGAAACGAAGGTACGCACGATCGAGATCCGGCAACCGGCCAGCACGCCGCGAACCGCGGTCGTGAACGCGGTCGAGGACGCGAGCGAATAGCCGATCTCGAAACAGTGCATGCGGGCGGCCGTCAGGCGCCCGAACTAACAGGCGGGCGGGCCGCTGACGCCTGACGAGGCCGCGCCAGCAGGAGAATATCAATGAACGGTTTCAATGATGCGAACCAAGACAGCACGGGCGGCCAGCCCGAGCTGATCGACATCCGCCACCTCAGCGCGGAGCAACTGGCGCAGCTCGGCGTGTCGCAGATCGCGTACGTGAAGGCGGTGATGCTGAACGGAGCGCCGGCGTTCGCAATTCACGCAGCCGATGGCACGCCGATGGCGGTCGCAGGCGACCGCGACTTGGCGCTTGCCGCGATCCGGCAACACGAGATGGTGCCGACGCTCGTCCACTGAGGCGCTGACCGCGAAGAACGGACCGGATGGTCCGCTCTTCGGCGCGAAAACCACGCCTCAACGTTTGAGCGCTTCGGCCCCGTCAGGCTTACCCGCCGGATCGATCCATCCAATGTGGCCGTCGCTGCGCCGATAGACGACGTTGAGTTCGCCGGTGGTACTGTTACGGAACATCAGCACCTGCTGATCCGCGAGATCCATACGCATCACAGCGTCGCCCACGCTCAGTCGCGCGATTTCCGCTTGCGCCTCTGCCACCACCGTCGCGTACGTCGCAGGCCGTTGATCGACGCCACCCCCCTCGACGCCGCGGGTGTCCTCGTCCTCCTGACGGAGCACGTATTGGCGAGCGGCTTCCGGCCGTTCGCGATTAGCCAGGTCGCGGGCGTGGTCGTTCACGCGGCGTCGATACCGGCGCAGGCGTTTGGCGATGTGCTCCGCCGCGTCGTCGAAAGCGCTGTTCGCGTCGGCTGCTTCGCCCTCGCCGCGGAGAATCAGGCCGCGGCCCGCGTGCACGTTGATGTCGCAGGTGAAGAAGCTTCGTGCGCGGCCGAACGTGACGTTCGCTTCGAGCGCATGGTCGAAATACTTGACCGTGATCTGGTCCAGTGAGTTCGCGACCCGCGTCCGCAAAGCATCGGAAAGCTCAACCTGCTTACCCGAAACCGTGATCTGCATGACCCTTCCTCAGCGCCTCGTTCGGGACCGCCCTTCCGAGCAACCGCGGCGCTGACGGCTGCATCCGCGGTTCACGCCGGCACGGCTTTCTCCCGTTTGCGCTGCACCGAACTCGGGATGCGGAGCGCATCCCGATATTTGGCCACGGTCCGGCGGGCGATGTCCACGCCCTCGCGCCGGAGCGCCGCCACGATCGCGTCGTCGGACAAGACGTCCGCGACGGTCTCTGCGTTGATCAACGCACGAATACGGTGTCTGACTGCCTCGGCGCTGTGACTTTCGCCGGACGTACCGGATATGGCGGTCGTGAAAAAATATTTGAGCTCGAAAATACCGCGCGGCGTGGCGATGAACTTGTTGGCGGTCACGCGGCTGACGGTGCTCTCGTGCATTTCGACCGCATCAGCAATGTCCCGCAAGATCAACGGCCTGAGATGCGCGACGCCGTGCCGGAAGAAGCCATCCTGCTGGCGAACGATCTCGGACGACACCTTCAGGATGGTCTGTGCGCGCTGGTGCAAAGACTTCAGCAGCCAGTTCGCCGTCTGCAGCTTCTCCGAGACGTACGCTTTCTCCTCGCGCGATGCGCGGGAGACGACGCTCGCCGCGAACGTGTGAGCCACCAGCAACCGCGGCATCGTCTCCGGGTTCAGCTCGAGCACCCAGTTGCCGTCCGGTAGCGCGCGCATCAGTACGTCTGGAACGACGACCTGCGGCATCGCCATGTCGGCCGCGGCGCCGGGTTTCGGGTCGAGGCGCTTGATCTCCGCGATCATATCGCTGAGGTCGTCAGGCTCCACGCCGCACACGTCCATCAGCCGCCGCAGATCCCGGCGGGCCAGCAACTCGAGATTGTCGAGCATCGCGCGCATCGCCGGATCGAGCCGGTTCTGCTCCGCGAGCTGCACCGCAAGGCATTCCCGCAGGTCGCGGGCGAACATCCCGACCGGATCGAACCGCATCATCACGGCGCGGACGCGTTCGACCCGCTCCAGCGTTGTGCCGAGCGCGTACGCGATCGCATCCGGTTCGGCGGAGAGGCGCCCGGACGGGTCGAGCAACGCGATCAGATGCGCGCCGATCAGCCGGTCGGCCGGGTCGTCGAAGCTGAGACGGAGCTGCTCTCCAAGCCGCTCGCGAAGGCTGACGGGCGCCTCGCTGAAATCATCGATCCGCCGGTCGTCGTCCTCGAACTGATGCGATCCGCCGGCGCTCCGCCCAGCGCCGTCGGCAAGCGTGCCGGGGTCATAGGTTTCGCCGAACTCGGCATCGATGGGGTCGGCAGCAGGGGTCGGCAGGAGCTCGCTCCGGACCGTATCGGCCACATCCGCCGGATCGCCGTTCGACGGCGCTGCGAGCTGATCCAGTGCCGGCCGTTCCAGGCTGGGACCTTCGACGCTCTCGTCCCACTCGAGCATCGGGTTGCGCTCGAGCTCCTCCTCCACGAAGGCGGCGACCTCGACGTTCGAAAACTGCAAGAGCTTGATGGCCTGACGCAGTTGTGGCGTCATGACCAGCGTTTGCGACTGGCGGAAATCGAGGCGCGGGCCCATCAGCATGGCCTCGCTCTCCCCGCGGCATTGACCCGGCAAGCTTCTTGCATACGCGATCGTCCCTAAAACGAGGCTACCCTGCAAGCACCAACTGCGGCGCGCTCGTGAGATGCCCCGTATCTGGGCGAACGCTAGAGGCTAAACCTTTCGCCGAGGTACACGCGGCGCACGTCCTCATGCGCCACGACCTCGCGTGGAGCGCCCTCCATCAGCACCTGCCCGTCGTGCATGATGTAGGCGCGGTCGATGATTTCGAGCGTTTCCCGCACGTTGTGATCGGTAATCAGAACGCCGATCTCGCGGTCCTTCAGGTGCGAGACGAGGTCGCGGATCTCACCGACCGCGAT
>DATAPS010000301.1:0-1629 GCA_036265085.1 Acetobacteraceae bacterium
TCTGCTGGACGCGATGCAGACGGAGATGCAGCGCGCGATCTCGGCGCTCGGGGCGGCGAACCCGCTTGGCGTCGTAGCTGCGGCGAATGCGAAGATTCCTGCGGTCAAGCCGTACTTCGTCAGCTACTCGGTTGCTGACACCGAGAACGTCACGATCACTGCGCAGTTTGGCGCGCTGACAAATTCGAACGCCGCACACAGCCGCGTGGCGGATGTGCAGGTGCGCCTGGGCACGCCTGGGTTGGACAACACGCACGGCGACCACCGCACCAGCGCGCTGACCACCATGCCGCTGCCGCTGAGCGACAACCGCGCGGCCATCGAGCGCTCGCTGTGGTTCGCGACGAATCGCGGCTACGGCAAGGCGCTGGACGCATTGGAGAAGGTGAAGACGGAACAGCAGGTGCGGGCGAAGGAGGAGGACACCTCCGCCGACTTTTCTGCGCAGAAGCCGATCGATGATGTGCTCGCCGCGGCCGCGCCGCTGGAGATTGACCGCGTTGCGTGGGGGAATCGTCTGCGGGCCATCAGCGCAGTGTTCCGCAATCACGAGAACATCGTTTACGACATGGTGATTCTGCAGGTTTCGCACGAGACGGATTACTTCGTCTCAAGCGAAGGCTCGAAGATTGCAGCGCCGTTGCAGGTGGCGCGGCTGATTGTGCTGGCGCGCACGCGTGCAGTGGATGGAATGGATCTGTTCCGCGCGGAGACATTTGAATCGGATGCTGATGGGAAACTGCCCGACCAGGCAGAGATTCTCGCGAAGACGGAGGCGATGGCGAAGAACCTCGACGATCTGCGCGGCGCACCCATCACGGAACCGTATAACGGGCCCGCGATCCTCTCGGGCCGCGCCGCCGCGGTGTTCTTTCATGAGGTGCTGGGTCATCGACTCGAGGGCCAGCGTCAGCGTGGCGATGAAGAGGGCCAGACCTTCACGAAGATGCTGAACAAGCCGATCCTGCCGAGCTTTCTGTCGGTGGTCGACGACCCAACGATGGCATCGCTGAATGGCTCTGCGCTGAGCGGCCATTATCTTTTCGATGATGAAGGACAGCCGGCGGAGCGCGTGGACCTTGTCGACAACGGCATATTGAAAGACTTCCTGATGTCGCGCGAGCCGATCGCGAGCTTCGCGGAATCGAACGGCCACGGGCGCGCGCAGACGGGCAGAATGCCGACGGGACGTCAGGGCAACCTCATCGTGACGTCGACGAAGTCCGTGCCGGACGCCGAACTGCGCGAGATGTTGAAGGCCGAGGCGAAGAAGCAGGGCAAACCGTACGGCTTGTTTTTCGAGGACATCAGCTCGGGGTTCGCGGTGACGACGCGGCGCTCGCCGCAGGCGTTTCAGGTGATTCCGCTGGTTGTGTATCGCGTGTACGTGGATGGCCGGCCGGATGAGCTGGTGCGCGGGGTTTCGATTGTCGGCACACCGCTGGCCGCGCTGAGCCGCATCATTGCGACGGGCGACAAGCAGGACATCTTCAACGGTGAGTGCGGCGCGGAGTCGGGCACGATTCCGGTCAGCGCGGTGGCACCGGCGATGCTGGTGAGCGAGATTGAGACGCAGCGCCAGGCGCAGGGCACGGCGCGGCCGCCGATCGTTCCGCCGCCGCCGATCGA
>DATAPS010000302.1:0-2784 GCA_036265085.1 Acetobacteraceae bacterium
GTCGACCGCGACCCCTCCGCCAAGGGCCAGGACAGCGGCCCGAGACCGGAAGCGAACCCAGAGAGCGAAAGCGAGCAATGAGGCGCGGCGCTGTTGCTATGCCTTTGACGGCGTAGCAACAGCGCGCCGCGCACTTTACGCCGCTGCCGCACGCTGCGGCGTGCGCGCGTCGCGGATGCCCGGCGGCATCGCGTCGCCGTGGGCGGCGATGAGATCGTCCACCATCGCGCGGATCTCGTTCAGCGACAGCACGCTGCCGGCGTGACGATCGAGCACCGCGGCGCGATAGACGCGCGCGCGGTCGCCTTCCAGCGCCGCACGTACAGTCAGGTCCTGCACGAAAACATGCGGCACGCAATGCGCGGCGAGTTCGGGCGGCAGCGTGCCGACTCGGACAGGACGCAGGCCGGTGCGGTCGACGACGACCGGGACCTCGACGCAGCAGCCTTCGGGGAGGTTGTCGATGAGTTTCGTATTCTCGACGTTGCCGTAGATCAGTGCGGTCTCGCCGGTGACCATCGCGTTGATGATCGACGCGCCGTATTCCGCGCTGCGTTCCAGCGGGAAGCTCTCCCCGGCCAGCAGCTTCGCGCGCGTCTCGGCGTAGCGCTGCAGGTTGCGCTGGCTGCGCCGGATGTATTCGTCGACCGGTACGTCGTAGGCGGCGATCTGGTCATCGCGCCGCAGGAAATACGGCGTGTATTCGGCGGTGTGCTCGCTCGATTCGCTGACGAACCAGCCGAGATGGCGCATCAGTTCGAAGCGGACCTTGTCCTTGGCGAAGATCTCCGGATTTTCCGCCGCCTCGAACAGCTTGGGATAGGCGTCCTTGCCGTCGACGAGGATCTTCAGGAACCACGTCATGTGGTTGATGCCGCCGCAATCGTAGGAGAGGCGGGAGATATCGACGCCGAGATACTCCGCAATGTCGTCGGCGGTGAACTGGACGTTGTGGCAGAGTCCGACGACGCGCTGCTGCGGGAAGGCGCGGTAGATCGCCCAGGTCAGGATGCTCATCGGGTTGGTGTAGTTGAGCAGCACCGCGTCCGGGCAGACCGCCTGCATGTCGCGGACGAGGTCGAGCATGAACGGGATCGTCCGCAGGCCGCGGAAGATGCCGCCGATGCCCACCGTATCGGCGATGGTCTGTTTGAGGCCGTAACGGCGCGGGATCTCGAAATCGATCAGCGTCGCCGGGTGCATGCCGATCTGCACCATGTTGATGACGAAGTCCGCACCGTCGACGCAGGCACGGCGATCGGAGTGCTCTTCCACCTTCGCGCCCGCATCGAATTGCTGCGCGGTCCAGCGCGCCATGCGGCCGGCGGTGTCGAGCCGCTCGGCGTCGATGTCGTGCAGCGCGATGGTGCAGCCCTTCATGGCGGGCAGGCTGAGAATGTCGGTCAGCAGGTTCTTCACGAACACGACGCTGCCGGCCCCGATCATAGAGATTTTGGTCAAGAGAGAAGTCCTTCGGTTGCCGTGGGAAGAAGGGGGAGCGTGATCATTTGAGGCCGGTGCTCGCGATTCCCTGAATCAGATACCGCTGGAACGCGACGAAGATCACCAGCATCGGCAGCAGGCTCACCAGCGCAAGCGCCATCACCTGGCCCCATTCCGGATTGACCTCGCCGCGCACGAGATTCAGCCCGAGCGGCAGGGTGAACATCGACTGGTCGGTGAGCACCACGAGCGGCCACGCGAAGTCGTTCCATCGCCACATGAATGTGAAGATCACCAGCACCGCGATGATCGGCTTCGACAGCGGCAACACCACGCGCAGAAAGATGCGGAACTCCGACGCACCGTCGAGGCGCGCAGCTTCGATCAGCTCGTCGGGGATGCTGACCATGAACTGCCGCACCATGAAGATCCCGAACGCCTCCGCCGCGCGCGGCAGGATCACGCCCCAATGCGTGTTGAGCAGGCCGAGCCAGGCGACAATGAGGAATTCGGGCACGAGGATCACTTGAATCGGGATCATCAGCGCGCCGAGAATGGCGAAGAACAGGATGTTGCGGCCGGGGAAGCGGAACTTCGCGAAGGTGTAGCCGCAGAGCAGGTTGACGAACACCGTCACGATCACGCCGACGACAGCGATGAACAGCGAATTCCAGACCCAGCCGAGGACGGGATAGCGTGCCAGCAGATCGGTGAAATTGCGCCACGTGACGACGGACGGCAGCAGCCCGACCACCGCTTCGAAGATCTCTGCGCGCGGGCGCACGGCGGTCGCGAACATCCAGTAGATCGGGAAGATCATGACGATCACGCCGGCGGCCAGCGCCAGCCAGAGCGCACCATCTGCGCTGCGTCTCACAGCACGTTCTCCGACTGGCGGCTCGCGCGCCACTGAACGACGGTGAAGACGAGGATGATCGCGTAGAGCACGACGCCCATGGCGCTCGCATATCCCATCTCCGAAGTTCCAAACGCGGCCTTGTAGATGTACTGCACGACCATCGTTGTGGAAAAACCTGGGCCACCGCCCGTCATAACATAAACCAGGTCGAACACCTGGAACGAGTAGATCACGTCGAGGATCAGCAACAGGAACGTGGCGGGGCGCAGCAGCGGCAGCGTGATGTGGCGGAACTGGTGCAGCGCGGACGCGCCATCGATGCGCGCCGCTTCATAGTACATCGCGGGGATCGATTGCAGCGCCGCGAGATAGACCACCATGTTGAAGCCGAGCCGCACCCATAGCGTCGCGATCGCGAGCGAGGGCAGGGACCAGTGCGGCAGCGAGAGCCACGCGACACGGCTGAGGCCGAGGCGCACGAG
>DATAPS010000303.1:0-4776 GCA_036265085.1 Acetobacteraceae bacterium
GCTGCCCTCGCAGGCCGATGTCGAGACCGTCGACTGGGCGGCGGTCCGCACGATGATGGAGGCCGAGAAGGCCGCCCAGGCCGCCGGCCTGCCGCCGCCGGTCTGGCCGCAACCGCCGCGGGCGGCGCGGCGCAGCAAGCACCCGTTCCCGCCGTTTCGTTTCTACATCACGAGCCACGGGCCGCCATTGCGGGCGTGAGCGCGTTCCGCAGCGCCGTTGCCGCACCCGTCCGGCCCCTTCCCTTTCCGCGCACCCGCGGAGAGGCGCATGCGCATGCGCGCGCCGCCTGAATGAATGAGGATGCCGCTCCGGCATCGGAAGCGCCCTAATGCGCAGGCGGCTTCGGCAGTCCCGCATAGACTGAGCCCGGGATGATCGTCATGACCAATCCGCTCGGCGCCTCGCCTGGACCGAACGGGCCGGCCACCTTGTTCGCGAATGGCGAGAGACTCTTCAGGTAGAACGCGATCGCGGTCGCGTCCCGCCCGGTCAGATGGGAGAGGCCAGCGTAGGGCATGACCGGCGCGAGCAGGCGCCCGTCTGGCCGCTTGCCCGTGGTGATCGCCGTGACGACCTCCTCAGTCGACCAGGCGCCGAGCCCGGTCGCCTTGTCCGGCGTAAGATTGGATCCGAAGAAGGTGCCGTCCGGCGTCGCAAAACCGACGTCCGAGCCCGACAGCGGATGGGCTTGATCAGGATGGCCCAGCAAAGAACCGGCCGTGTGACAATCGCCGCACCCCGCGATCTCGACGAGGTATCGCCCGCGCTCGATACGCGGGTCGGCGGCGTTGGCGGATGCGGCAGCTATCACTGAGACGCCGGCGAACAGGGACGCGAAGAGTTTCGCAGGCGACATGGACCTCTCCCGTTTTGGTAGGCGACTTATTGCATGGCCGGGAGAAGCACGTCACGCACGACAATGATCGGCGGCCTCGATTGGTCGAATCACTCCAACGTGAACGCCGCGCTCGTGCTAGCATCACATTTGTTTCCCCGATACTGACAGCATGGGCCGGGAAGCTTTGAGACGAGTACACTGGCTCCCGCTGCTGGCGGTGCTGATCGGCCCGTCCGCAGCTGCCGATAGTCCCGCGCCACCACAGGCGGCGGCTTCGCTGCCCCCTGGGGCTTGGCAAGAAATCGCGCGAGTGGAAGCCGAGATAGATCGGATTGAAGCCGCTACGCTTTCGCGCATGGCAACGCCGCCCGACAATCAGGTGCAACGGTTCGAATTGCTGGGCAAGGCGATGCTGTACGATAAGCAATTGTCGGTGAACCGAAACGAGGCGTGCGCGTTCTGCCACATGCCCGAGACCGGCTTCACCGGTCCGATCTCTGCGCTGAACGCCACCACCGGCGCGTATCCCGGTTCGGTGCGGACGAGGTTCAGCAACCGCAAGCCGCAAACCCACACCTATGCGCCGCTGGCGCCGGTGCTGCATTATAACCCGGGCCAGGGCGACCTGGTCGGCGGCAATTTCTGGGACATGCGCGCGACCGGCCGTCGGCTGGGCAACCCGGCGGCGGAACAAGCCGAGGGGCCGCCGACCAACCCGGTCGAGATGGCGCTGTCCGATCCCGGCTGTGCCGTGTACCGCGCCTCGCAGCGACCTTATCGCGGGCTGTTTGAGCAAACCTGGGGACAGCAGGCGTTCGCGATCACCTGGCCGGCGGATGTCGAGCAGGTGTGCGACACGCCCGGTCCGCCGCGCGACGGTGCGCCGCCATTGCGGCTGGACGCGGTTCAGCGCGGCTTGGCGAGCACCACTTTCGACCAGATGGCACAGTCGATCGCGAGTTATGAGGCGTCGGCGGAAGTGACGTCGTTCACCTCGAAATTCGATGCGGTGATGGCGGGGAAGGTGCAGTTCACGCCGCAGGAGCAGCGCGGCTACGACCTGTTCCGGGGGCCGGCACAGTGCAATCATTGCCACCGCGACGGCGGCCCTGGCGAGGACCCGCTGTTCACTGACTTCACCGCCTCCAATATCGGCACGCCGGCCAATCCTCGGCTGCCGTTCTACGCCGAGAATGAGCCCGATCCGCAGGGCTACGCGGCCAATCCGGCCGGGACAGCGTACATCGATCCCGGGGTGGGCGGGTTCTTGGCCGAGCGTGGTCTGCTCAGCCACCCCTCGGCGGTGGATGATCGCTGGCGAACGTTGGAGCCGGACTTCATCGGCCGGTTCCAGGTGCCGACGCTGCGCAACGTCGACAAGCGCCCTTATCCGGACTTCGTGAAAGCCTATGGCCACAACGGGTATTTTACGAGCCTCAAGGAGATCGTGCACTTCTACAACACGCGCGACGAGCTGCCGCGCTGCAAGCCGCGCGATCCGGGCGAGGGCACGACGTGCTGGCCGGCGCCAGAGAGCACGGTGAACATGAACACCACACGGGTCGGCAACCTGCACCTGACGGACGCCGACGAGGACGCGATCGTGGCGTTCATGGAGTCGCTGAGCGACGGATATTTTTCGCGCTGAGATCACAGGCGAAGGCCATCGCCTTCAGCCGCCGATGCGGCGCTCCCCAATCCACGACGCCAGAGTGTCGAGCAAGGCCGCCAGCACCGCGGCGTCCGACCGGCCGGCTCGCGTCCGGACATGGAACGAGTGGTCGGCATCGTCGAACACGAACAGCGTCGCGCGAGGCCCGAGCCCTTTCACGACGGTCTCGATGAGCGTCGCGTCCGCAAGCGCGTCCCGCGTCCCTTGCAGGAACAGCATGGGAAGCATGACGTCGCTCAGATGGCGCGCGCGCTCGACGGAGGGCTTGCCGACGGGGTGGAGCGGGAAGCCGAGGAAGGCGAGGCCGTGCACCCCCGGCAGCGGCCGTTCCGCCTGCGCCTGGGAGGTCATGCGTCCGCCGAACGATTTTCCGCCCGCGAAAAGCGGCACGCCGGGCAACAAGCGGCTGGCCGTCTCGACGGCCGCGCGAACCGCCGCATGAGCCGTCTCGGGCCGATCGGGACGCTTCGACCCGCGCTCGATGAAGGGGAACTGGTAGCGGAGCGTCGCAATCCCGTGCGCCGACAGGCCCTCCGCCACGTTCGTCATGAAGGGATGCATCATCCCGGCCCCAGCGCCATGCGCGAGGACGAAACACGCCGTGGCGCCGGGCGGCGTATCGAGCAGGCCGGAAACCGCCCCGCCGCCGGGCAGTCCGACGGATAGATGCTCCACGCCCATGCTCCGTCCGATGTCTGGCTATCTGGAATGCTAGGGTTCCAGACAGCCGGACACCAGACGGTGCCGGTTCAGTCCCCCGCGGCCGCTGCCACGCCGTGAGCAGGTTCCGCGGCGTGGGGCGCGACCTCGGCGTAGCGGTGGCAGACGAACAGAACGATCGCGATGCCGAGATAGCCGACGACGACTTCGGGCGAACGCGCCATCCCGATCGCCTCGCTGTGGATGAAGCCGAAGAACGTCAGGATCGCGCCGGTCGCCGCGAATATCGCCGCCTTGTCGAGCTGGCGGTCGATCACGAACACGGTCACCGCGCCGAGAATGATGCCCGCGAGCGTGGCACCCCCGCCGAGCACCTCCAGCCCGCCGTAAAGCACGCCCACAGATGAGAGCTTCGTGGTTCCGATCGCCGCAGCGGAGGTGCCGGCGGCACCCAGCGCGTTGTCGATCTGCGTCTTGCCCCAGGCGGCGATTTGCGGGAGCAGCGCGAGCACGATCGCGGGGGCGTGGCGGTGCGGCGTCTCCTGGAACGCCTGCGAACCGATCAGCATGCCAATGTAGAGCAGGATCGGCAGGATCGCGACGACCGGGATGATCGCGGAGAGGAAGGCGACGATGCCGAACCAGGTCAGGATGAGGATGACGACGCCGGTCATCGCGGAGTAGCCGATCCGCCCGCCCATCGCCTTCCAGCCGGGATGGCCGATATAGACCGCGTTGATGAACGGATTGCCGAGCATGCAGCCGATCAGGCTGATCACGCCGTCCGCCGTCAGCACCTGCGTCGTCGGGAACGGATCGCCGGCCGCCGAGGCGCTCTCCACGTTGTCGAGCGCTTCGATCAGATCGTAGATGCCGAACGGGATCGCGGTCACGAGGATGATGCCGAGGAACTTGAAGCCGCCGAACACATGATCCGCCGCGGGCATCGGAATCGAGAAGCCGAAGGTGCCGAGCGAGGCGCCGACGCCGCCCAACGTCAGGCCGCCATAGACGAGGCCGAGGCCGCTCGAGATCCAGGCGATGAGCGTTCCGACCGCGATCGCGACCAGGCCGCCCGGAACGCCCCCGAAATAGCGCACGCCGCCGAACCAGCTCGCCAGGATGATCGCGAAGCACACCACGCCGATCACGGGCGTCGAGAATACCTGTGCCGCCGGGCTCATCGCGATGAAGGTGATCGAAATTCCGGCAAGCGACCCGAGCAGGGCTGCGCGGGGCGTGATTCGCCGGATGTAGGGGCCGACGAAGCCGCCCGCCATCAGCACGAAGCTCTGCACGAAGACCCAGGTGAGGCCCGCCTCCCACGCCTGCACCGGATCGTTCGTCGCGATCTTGATCGGCAGCATCACCACGAACGTGACGACGAACATGTGCGGCACGCTCAACCCGGAGGGCAGCGCGCAGACATCGCTCCGCCCCGTGCGCTTGGCCAGCCGCCAGGCGAGGAACGCGTAGTAGCAAGTGCTCAGGAACAGCATCAGGCCGAGCGCCGGCAGGATGCGGCCGAACACCAGCTGGTCCGGCATCTTCAGCACGAAGCGCAGCAAGCCGGTCAGAACCAGCATGTTGACCAGGATATTCGTG
>DATAPS010000304.1:0-2163 GCA_036265085.1 Acetobacteraceae bacterium
GCGGCGCACACCCCTGCGGAAAGACGCGAAGAGGCCATCTTCGACATCGTCAATCAGCTCAACCGTGGAGCTGCGTTAATCACCTCACAAGGCGAGCGGGAGCAGTTGGCTGAGTTCAACCTGCTCGCGGGCCAACGCGCCAAGGCGTCCGCCGCCTACGCCTCGGCGCTTACCTATTTCATCGCCGGCGCGGCGCTGCTGGCGGAAGACTCGTGGGAATGCCGGCACGATCTCACCTTCGCGCTGCAGCTAAACCGGGCCGAATGCGAGTTCCTGACCGGCGCGCTGGCGGAAGCGGAGGCGCGCTCAACGGCGCTGTCAACGCGCGCCGCTAACACAGTCGAGCATGCGACCGTTGCGTGCTTGCGCGCGGAACTCTTCACGACCTTGGACCGGAGCGACCGCAGCGTCGACGTAGCCCTCGACTACCTGCGGCGCATCGGCGTCGCGTGGTCGGCGCACCCGACGCAGGACGAGGTCCGGCGTGAGTACGAGCTGATGTGGCAGCAGATCGGGAGCCGGCCTATCGAGGCGTTGCTCGACCTGCCGCGGATGGCCGACCCGGTTTGGCGCGCGACCATGGATGTCCTCACCGCGGTCGTGTCGCCGGCCCTGTACACCGACCAGAATCTGTACAACGTCGTCATCGGCCGCATGGCAAATCTCAGCCTGCAGCATGGCAACACCGACGCGTCCAGCTATGCCTATGCTATCCTCGGCACCGTGCTGGGAGCGCAGTTCGGCGACTACAAGGCAGCGTTCCGCTTTAGTCAGGTCGGCTTCAACCTTGCGGCGCAGCGCGGGCTGGATCGCTTTAAGGCCCGCGCCTACTTGATCTTCGGGCACCACGTCATGCCATGGACGAAGCCCATCCGCGCCAGCCGCAGCCTGATCCGGTTCGTCCTCGACGCCGCGCAGGAGGCCGGCGATCTCACCTATGGAGCCTTTGGCCGCACCCACTTAGTGACGCACCTTCTGGCCAGCGGCGATCCGCTCGACGAGGTGCAGCGAGAGGCCGAGGCCGGGCTCGACTTCGCGCGTCAGGCGCGGTTCGGTCTGGTCGTCGACAGGATCACCGGGCAGTTCCAGTTGATCCGGACGCTGCGCGGCCTGACCCCGATCTTCGGCCACTTCGACGACGCCGGGTTCAACGAGGAGCGGTTCGAGCGGCATCTGGAGGCGGAGCCGCGGCTCGCGCTCGCCGCCTGCTGGTACTGGATCCGCAAGTTGCAGGCGCGCGTCCTCGCCGGCGACCACGCTGCGGCGATCGCGGCGGCGGCGAAGGCGGGCTGCCTGCTCTGGACGTCACCGGCCTTCTTCGAGCGGTCGGAGTACCATTTCTACGCCGCGCTGGCGCAGGCTGCGCGCTGGAACGCAGCGCCCGATGCAGAGCGGACCCGGCATGTCGAGGCTCTGGTCGCGCACCACCGACAACTCAAGGTCTGGGCGACAAATTGTCCGGAGAATTTCGAGCACCGCGCCACATTGGTCGGGGCGGAAATCTCCCGGATCGAAGGCCGTGCACTCGATGCCATGGACCTTTACGAACAGGCCATCCGCCTGGCACGCGCAAACGGCTTTGTCCACGACGAAGCGCTCGCCTACGAACTGGCCGCGCGCCTCTACGCGGCGCGTGGCTTCGAAGAGTTTGCAGGTGTCTATCTGCGGAACGCGCGAGACGGCTATGTCCGTTGGGGAGCTGATGGAAAGGTGCGGCAACTCGAACACCTTCATCCACATCTCCGCGAGGCAGCAATCCCTGCATCTGCCACCCCCACCATTGGGGCACCCGTCGAGCAGCTGGATGTAGGAACGGTGGTCAAGGCTTCGCAGGCGGTGTCCCGCGAGATCGTCCTCGGTGAGCTCATCAAGACGTTGCTGCGGATCGCGGTCGAGCATGCCGGCGCCCAGCGTGGCCTGCTCATCCTGTTTCCGGGCGACGAGCCGCGGATCGCGGCAGAAGCGACGACCGGCCGCGGCCAGTTGGAGGTTACGCTTCGCGACGCGGCGCCGTCGCCGGCGGAGCTTCCCGAAGCCGTGCTCCACACCGTGACCCGGACAGGGCGAAATGTGATCCTTGATGACGGCTTGGCGCAGAACCCCTTCTCGGCAGATGAGTACATCGGTCAGAAGCGCGCCAGGTCAGTTCTCTGCCTGCCCTTG
>DATAPS010000305.1:0-16799 GCA_036265085.1 Acetobacteraceae bacterium
CTAGGCGCGCATACAGCGGAGGTACTGAGGGAACTCGGCTATACCGAGGCCGATATCGTGGCGTGGAAGCACGACGCTGGATGATCGGCTAACGGTATCGACCCGCGGCTCGGTGGGCCGGGCCAAAGCCCGGCCATTACGCGACGTCGGGGTAGGTTATACGTATTCGCCGGCCTGGGTGGGCAGACGGTTGCTGGCGTTCAGACGGCGTTCGGCGATCTGTGCCTTCATCGCCTTCTGCAGTTTCTCGAACGCCCGCACCTCGATCTGGCGGACCCGTTCGCGGGAAATGTTGTACTGCTGCGAAAGGTCCTCGAGCGTGGTCGGGTTATCCTTCAGGCGCCGTTCGATCAGGATGTGACGTTCCCGCTCGTTCAGTGATTTCAGGGCGCCGGTCAGAAGTGCCTTGCGGCCGGTCAGCTCCTCACGATCAGCGATCGCGGTTTCCTGCGTTTCCGACTCGTCAACCAGCCAATCCTGCCACTCGCCTTCGCTATCTTGGCGTACCGGGGCATTCAGGCTGTGGTCCGGCGCGGCAAGGCGACGGTTCATGCTGACGACATCCTGTTCCGGGACATCGAGCACTCGGGCGATCTTGGCCACCTGTTCGGGCTGCAGATCGCCGTCGTCGATCGCCTGCATCTGGCCCTTCAGCCGGCGCAGGTTGAAGAACAGCTTCTTCTGTGCGGCGGTGGTGCCCATTTTCACCAGCGACCAGGAGTGCAGGATGTATTCCTGGATCGCCGCGCGAATCCACCACATGGCATAAGTGGCCAAACGGAAGCCACGGTCGGGGTCGAAGCGCTTGACCGCCTGCATCATCCCGACATTGCCTTCACTGATCAGCTCACCGACCGGGAGGCCATAACCGCGATAGCCCATCGCTATTTTCGCGACGAGGCGCAAATGGGAGGTGACAAGCTTATGGGCAGCTTCCATATCTTCGTTGTCGCGCCACCGGCGCGACAGATCGAGCTCCTCCTCAGGGGAGAGCATCGGAAATTTACGAATTTCCTGAAGGTAGCGGGTCAGGTTGCCTTCAGGCGCCACATTAATGACGGCAGAGACCACGGTAGGCTCCTTTCGTCCGAGCGATCGGCTGTGCAAGCCCTTTACGGCGCAAGCCGCCAACCGGTTTCCCGACAAGACGACCTCGTCGGGTAATTCGTCAGGTGCATTCGGAAGGTTTCACGCCCGGCGAGGGCCCCATTCAGGCGGCCGACCGAGCGAGAGATGCATGGCGTAGGCACCATGTTGCGCCATGCGCAGCGTTATAGCCCAAATAGCCGAGCCCTGTCAATAATTCCGACCTGCAGAGTCGGAATTAAGTTTCCGCCACATCTCACCATCACGCCCTCGCGTCCGCGGAAGCATCGAGCATCACGAGCAGATCGGCCATGTCTGCTGGGGGCGGTGTCTCGAAGCCGAGCGGTCGGCCGGTTCGGGGATGAGCGAAACCGAGGCGGGTGGCGTGAAGCGCTTGGCGGGGAAAGTCGAGCAGCTGCGTGCGTACGGCGGGCAGCAGACGAGCCGCCGGTGGGGGGGTTCGCCTGAGGTAGACCGGGTCGCCGACGACCGGATGGCCGCGCGCCGCCAAGTGGACACGGATCTGATGCGTGCGTCCTGTGGCGAGCCGGCATTCCAGCAGCGCAACGGCGCCGTCGCGCTGCCGCAGCGTGCGGTAGTGCGTCAGCGCCGATTTTCCGCCGCGGCCGACCAGCGCCATCCGCTTGCGGTCCCGCGGATCCCGTCCGATCGCGCCCGCGATGTCCCCCGCTGCCGGATCCGGCAATCCCCAGACGAGCGCGAGATACGCGCGGTCGAGGTCGCGCGCGGCGAAGGCCGCAGAGAGGACCGCCAGCGACTGCTCGGTCTTGGCGACAACCATCACTCCCGACGTATCCTTGTCGAGCCGGTGGACGATACCCGGCCGGCGTTCCCCGCCGATGCCGGGCAGCGCGTCGCCGCAATGGGCGAGCAAGGCGTTCACCAGCGTGCCGTCCTCGTTGCCCGGCGCGGGATGCACAACCAGACCGGGCGGCTTGTCGATCACGATCAGGTCGGCGTCTTCATACAGGATCGCGAACGGGATGACCTGGGGTTCCGGCGCCGCCGAGACGGGCGGCGGGATCTCGAGCGTGTAGGTGACGCCCGCGCGGACCGGATCGGCCGGCTGGCGGATCACGGCACCATCGCGGGCCGCGTGCCCCGCCTCGATCAGCCCCTTCACCCGCGAACGCGACAGGCCGACGAGCTGCTCGGAGAGGAAGCGATCGAGGCGCTGGCCGGCCTGGGCCGCATCCGCCCGCACGGCATGCCGCCCTGTCGAGAGCGTTGCGGTCGCGCGGATTGTCTCCTGGCCGGTTTCGTCGGACATGGCACGGCATATCGCGCCCCGGGCGGCGCATCAAAGCGCGTGCCGCGCGCAGGAGAACCGATGCGGACACTCATGGCGGCGGTCATCGTGATGGGCGTGCTGATCGTCGCCGGCGTGGGCGTCATCGTGGTGACGATCGTGCACCGGGTCGCGAACCCGGTCGCCAGTGCTCCAGTCTCAGCGCCGCCCACTGCGCCGTCCACGATCCTCGACGAGCCCTCGGGCACGCATATCGCCGCGACCGCCGCCGCGCCGGACCGGATCGCCCTGACTTTGCAGGGGGGCGGCCCGGACCGCGTGGTGGTGATCGACACGCGGACGGGGCGCGTGGTCGCACGCGCCGGGCTCGCGCACTGAAGCGTGCGTTCCGTGGCAGGAACAACGCTCATCGTGTTCGGCGGTCTCCCCGGAACCGGAAAGACGACGCTTGCGCGGGCGGTCGCCGCGGAATGGGCCGCGGTTTACATCCGTATCGATACGTTGGAGCAGGCGCTGCGCGGTTCAGGGGTGCTGGCCGGCGGGGTCGGGCCGGCCGGATATGTGTTGGGATACGCCATCGCTCGGGACAACCTGTTGCTAGGCCGCAACGTGGTCGCGGATTCGGTGAATCCGCTGGAGATTACGCGCCATGCCTGGCGAGAGGTCGCGACGGCTGCCGGAGCGGAGTGTGTCGAAATCGAAGTGATCTGCTCTGACGCCGGCGAACATCGACGCAGAGTGGAAACGCGCGATGCGGATATCTCCGGTCACAGACTGCCGACATGGCAGGATGTGATAGAGCGCGAGTACGAGCCATGGACACGCACTCGTTTACTGGTCGACACGGCAGGACGCAGCGTCGCCGAGGCTTTGCGCACGATCCTTAGTCGGGCGCGCATCAGTCCATAGGGTGGAATGTGACGCATCTCAACGCCCCGCCCGGAAACGGAACGATAGTGGAATGCGAGCGCGCATTCCACCCTCCATTCATCGGCGCGGGTTAGAACCCGCGGAAATCCGTGAACGCGGCGGCGGGCGTGCGTTCGGTGCGGAGGGCGTTGGCGGGCTCGTCGGGATCGGCGTGGCCGATGGCGACGCCGCAGACGATCGTCTCGGCAGCGTCGATGCGGAGCAGGGTGCGAATGGTGCGGGGGAACTCCGCGAATACGGCCATGTGGCAGGTGTCGAGATCTCGGCCGCGAGCCGCGGTCGCGATGTTTTCGAGGAACATGCCGTAATCGAGCCAGCTGCCGATCTCGAGGCGGCTGTCGATCGTGCAGATCAGGCCGACGGGTGCGCCGAAATAGTGCAGGTTCCGCACGACATGCGCCGCTGCACGCTCGCGGTCGCCGCGCGCGATCCCGAGATGGCCGTAGAGATCCCAGCCGATCTTCCGGCGGCGCGTGAGATAGGGCTCGTGCAGCGGTCGGGGATAGTAGGAGTGTTCGATGCCGTCCGGCTCCGCGCCGCTCGTGAACGCAGCGGCGACGCCGTCGCAGAACGCCCGCAGCTCCTCGCCCCCGAGCGCGACGACCCGCCAGGGCTGCATGTTCGTGCCGCTCGGCGCGCGGGCGGCGACATCGAGCAGGTGCTCGATGTCTGCACGGGGAACCGGGGTCGGCAGGAAGCCGCGGACGGAGCGGCGCGAGAGGATCGCCGCCTCCACAGCGTTGGCGGGCGCGACGTCGCCCGGGAGCAGCGGCGGCGTCGTGGGTTCGGCGACGTCGTTCATGCGGCGACCCTACCGGTGACGGTTCGTAACACCTCGTCGATGCGCGGCAGCTCCGAGGCGGCGATGCGCAGGCCCAGCTTGGAGCGCCGCCACACGACGTCCTCGGCGCGCGTGGCCCACTCGTGCTGCGCGAGATAGCGGATCTCCGCCTCGGTGAGATCGGCGCCGAACATCGGCCCGAGATCCGCGAGCGAGCGGGCCTCGCCGAGCAGCACGCGGGCACGCGTGCCGTAGGCCCGGACCAGCCGCCGGGCGAGCGCATCGGGCAGGAAGGCATAGTCGCCGCGAAGGCGGGTTACTTCGGCCGCGTAGCCGTCCATCGGAAAGTCGCCGCCCGGCAGAGATACATGCGCCGTCCAGTCCGCCGCCTTCTGTGTCGCAGGGGGCAGATGCGGGCCGAGCTTGGCGAGCGCCGCGTCCGCGAGGCGGCGAAACGTGGTGATCTTGCCGCCGAACACGCTGAGCACCGGTGGTTCGTTCGCGGGCGCGTCGAGTGCGAGGACGTAGTCGCGCGTCGCCGCCTGCGCGCGGCTCGCACCGTCGTCGTAGAGCGGGCGCACGCCGGAATAGCTCCACACGACCATGTCGGGCGTGACGGGTGCGCGGAAGTAATCGCTCGCGCCGTTGCAGAGATATACGATCTCCTCTTGCGAGATGTGCGCGTCGCCAGGGTCGCCGTGATAGTCGCGGTCGGTGGTGCCGATCAGCGTGAAATCGTGCTCGTAGGGGATCGCGAAGAAGATCCGTCCGTCCGCGTTCTGGAAGATGTAGCAGCGGTTGTGGTCGTAGAGTTTCCGCACCACGATGTGGCTGCCCTGGACGAGCCGCACTGAGGCTTGCGTATTGACGTGGACGACATGGCCGAGCACGTCGCCGGCCCACGGTCCTGCGGCGTTGACCAGCGCGCGGGCGCGCACCGTCCGGCGCTCGCCGGTCGTCTCGTCGTGCACGACGAGCGTCCAGTAGCGGCCCGCGCGGTCGGCTGAGACGCAGCGGGTGCGCGGGGCGATCTCCGCGCCGCGGTCGGCGGCATCGCGGGCGTTGAGCACGACGAGGCGGCTGTCCTCAACCCAGCAATCGGAATACTCGAAGCCACGGCGGTATTCGGGCTTCAGCGGCCGGCCGGCTGCATCGCGCGTGAGGTCGAGCGCACGTGTCGGCGGCAGGCGCTTGCGCCCGCCGAGATGGTCGTAGAGGAACAGGCCAGTGCGCAGCAGCCAGGTAGGGCGCAGGCCCTTGTGATGCGGCAGCACGAAGCGCAACGGCCAGATGATGTGCGGCGCGATCCGCCACAGCACCTCGCGTTCCCGCAACGATTCGCGCACCAAACGGAACTCGTAATATTCGAGATAGCGCAGGCCGCCGTGGATCAGCTTGGTCGAGGATGCGGAAGTGGCGCTGCCGAGATCGTGCTTCTCGCAAAGGTAGACCGACCAGCCGCGGCCGGCGGCGTCGCGGGCAATGCCGGCGCCGTTGATGCCGCCCCCGATGATCGCGATGTCGAACGGCGTCTCCGGGCCTGGCGGCGCGTCGGCGATGTCGGCTGACACGGTGGCGGTCTCCTCGGGCGCGTGCGGTCCTTTAGATAGCGCGGTCGGCGCAGCCTGTAACGCACGAGCCGTCCGGAGCATAAGCAGCCCGTTGTGCCGAAATCCCTTACACAACCCGAGATCCCGGACCCGCCGTTCGTCGCCGTCATTGGCGCCGGCCCGGCCGGGCTGATGGCGGCGGAGGTTGCCGCCGCGGCGGGACACCTGACGGTGGTGTTCGATCGGATGCCGAGCGCCGGACGCAAGCTGCTGATGGCGGGACGCGGCGGCCTCAATCTGACGCACAGCGAGCCGCTCGAGCAATTCCTCGATCGCTACGGTCCGGCGCGGTTTGCGCTTGAGCCCGCCGTGCGCGCCTTTCCGCCGGAGGCTCTGATCGCTTGGTGCAAGGCCTTGGGGCAGTCCACGTTCGTCGGATCGAGCGGGCGCGTGTTCCCGCGCGCGATGAAAGCCTCGCCGCTGCTGCGGGCATGGCTGTCGCGTCTCGATCGGCTCGGCGTCCTCCTCCTCGCGCGCCGGCGGTTGATCTCTTGGGACGAGGCGACCCTGGTGTTCGAGGGCGGCGCGCGCGTGGCGCCGTCCGCAACGGTGCTGGCGATGGGCGGCGCGTCCTGGCCACGCCTCGGATCGGACGGCACGTGGGCGGACGCGCTGGACGGGCTGGCGGTGGCGCCGCTGCGTCCGGCGAATTGCGGGTTCGTGGTTGCCTGGTCGGAGCATCTGCGGGCGCGGTTCGCGGGCACGCCGCTCAAACGGATCGCGATGGCGTTCGGCGGAACGACGGTGCGCGGCGAGGCCATCATTACCGCGGATGGGATCGAGGGCGGCGCCGTCTATGCGCTCTCGCGCCTCCTGCGCGACGCGATCGCCGCCGACGGGGCCGCGGTGTTGTGGATCGATCTTCGGCCCGATCTTTCCGTGGAGGAGGTCGCGCGGCGGCTGGCAGCGCCGCGCCGGGGTCAGTCGCTCGCGACGTTCCTGCGCAAGGCGGTGGGATTGCCTCCGGTCGCGATCGCGCTCGTGGGGGAGGCGCTTCATCGCGATGGTCCGTCTGGCTCGCTGGCGGAGCTGATCAAGGCGCTGCGATTACCGCTTGTCGCGGCCGCGCCGATCGCACGCGCCATTTCGACGGCCGGCGGCGTCCGTTTTGCGTCCCTCGACGAGAGCTTCATGCTGCGGAGGCGGCCCGGCACCTTCGTCGCCGGCGAGATGCTCGACTGGGAGGCGCCGACGGGAGGTTACCTGCTGCAGGCAAGCTTCGCGACCGGCGCGGCAGCCGGGCGGGGCGTCGTGCGCTACCTCGAGGATCGAGCGGCATGAACGAGCTCAGGGTCGCGGCGGGCCATGTCGTCGCGTTGCGGCTGTTCGACGTCGCATTCGCAATCGACCTCGCCCGTGCGGAGGCGCTGTGGAGCCGGCACGCGGCGGGGCGGGCGGCGCGCTCCCGGCTTTCGGGCACACCGCCGAAAGCCGTCGCGTTCGGCGTCGCGCCCCTCGCCATCGCGCTCGACCCGATCGACCTCGCGCTGGAAGCCGGGAATGTGCCCGCCGGCGTCACCGCGCGCCTCTACGACTTCGGCGCGGTCAGCATCGCGCTGCGCGTCGCGGTCGCGGACCTGCCGTGGGACGGCTATGTCGGCGTGCTCAACGCGATCGGCCGCGCGGTCGCGCCCGCGATGAGCGCCGGGCTCTGGCAGGGCCTGCTCGGCCAGGTCACCACGGTGCTTGCCGCGGCGATGGTGCGGCGGGTCGCGAAGGCGGTCGACGAGGACTACCTCGTCGGCACCGTGCAGGCCTTCAGCGAGAGCCTGGGCGCAGCCGACCTGCTCCAGCGCGTCGACCTCGTCCCGCTGCTGTCCGGCGAGCGGCGGCCGCTCTCGGACGGGGCGCGGGCGGAGCTGCTGCGGCAGCGCTTCTCGTATTATCCGGACGATCTCGTCGTGCTGACCTGGGACCGCGCCTTCATTCTCGAGCCGCGCGGCGACAACGATGTCGCCGACGTGCTGGAAGTCGCGAACGCGCAGCTGCTGGAGATGCGCTACTACGACGAACTGCTCGACGATGAGCTGCCGCGGATGTACGACCTGGTCGAGACGGCGCGGCGCGGGATGAACGTGTTCGCCTCGCGCCGCTACGCGACCTTGGCGCGGCGCCTCTATACACTGGTCGCGGAAGTGACGGAGCTCACCGAGCGGGTCGACAACGCGCTGCAGGTGACCGAAGACGTCTACCTCGCCCGTATCTACGCGGCGGCGCTCGAGCTCTATCGCGTTCCGCTGGTGACGGCGGCGGTGAACCGGAAGATCGCGATCATTCGCGACACGTATCAGGCGCTCTATGACGAGGCATCCTCCGCGCGCTCCGAGGTCATGGAGATCGCGGTGATCGTGCTGATCATGGTCGAGGTGGTGCTGGCGTTGTTCCGGCACTGACCTGCAACCCGGATCAGGCCACTGGCGATGCCGTGAGCGCGCGCCACGACGCGACGGCGGCGGCGTAGGTCGGGTCGCCGATCTCGCAGGCAAGCGTCTGGCCGTCCATGCGGATCGGCTGATTCGGCGCGCCGCCCATCATCCAAAGCGAGCACCAGTCGTCGATATACTCGACGTCGTTCTGTTCAACGGCGTCCATGGCCATCTGGCAGATGTATTGGAACTGCGCCGCTGTCCATCCCGCCGGTGCGGTCCACCCGCCGCCCGGGGAAGGGGAGGGGCTGATCAGCGGATTGAGGCGGACGAGGCGGCTCTGGCAATTCGGCGGAAGGCCGGCGCCGCCGCCGGTGAGCGTGTAGACGACGAAGGTCGCGAAATCCGGCGGATCGTCGAGGATCGAGGTGGCGAGCTTGGCAAGATCGCTTGTGAGCGAAGAGGCGCTCCGCGGCGCCAGATACGGCGAGGGCGCAGCTCCGGGATCGGCCAGCGGCAGGCGGACCGTCGCTGTGCCGATGCTGAGCACGCGCAGATCGGCCGGCGCCTGACCGAGCGTCACCGCCTCGACGCAGGCGGCGAGCGCGGGGTTGTTGTTGCCGGTCAGGCCACCGTCCCAATACCGATTGGAAGATCCGGGGATCTCCGCTGGTCCGTCGAAAAAGCTCACCGGCGCATTCGTCGAGGCGTGCACCGCGCCTGCGAGCGTGAGCGTGGTTGGCGCACCGTGGCCCCAGCCGGTCGTGGCGGCGGAGCGAAAAAAGCTCGCGGCGTTGCGGTCGTAGTCGAAGCCGACGATCAGCAGGTGCACCGGCTGGCCGCCCGGGCCGGCGACGTCGGTGGCGGCCTGGGTCATCGGAAGGTCGCCGGTCTTGGGCATGAGTCGCTCGAGGGCGGGAAGCTTTGCGGCGGCGCTGTATTTCGGGCCGAATCCGAGCAGGGCGTGGACCGCCGAGTCAGCGATGTTCTTGGTCGGGGAGAAGATCGAACGCCGCATCGATTCGGTCTTGAACAGCGCGACGAGGTCGCTGAGCGCCATGTCCTCGACCAATCCGGCAAGCACGATGCTGCCGCCCGAGTTCGCCGCGACCATGTCGAAGGCGGCGAGCACGTCATGGCCGGTCGCGGTCTCGCCGAACAACGCGATCAGCGCGCGCACCTCGATCAGCGCCCATGCCCCGCCGCCGTCGAGCGTGAGAATCCGATAGGTCATGCGTTCAGCTCCCGATCGATGCGCATCTTCGGCCTATGTCGTGGGTAAGAACAAGCCGCTGGCGAACCCCGGCGCCGGAGTAGCGGCGGCCTCTCAGGTCCAGGCGGTCTTGCCGCGCGTGTATTCGAGTACGTAAACGCCGCGCCTCGGCTGGGTGACTCCGGCTCGCGCGAGAGCCGCCTCGTCCAGCTGATTGCGGAGCGCGTCCGCGCCGGTCGCTTCGATCATGACGAATGCCGGCGGCGAGGCGAGAATGTCGGTCCGGTCGCGGCTTTCCGCCGTCCGGACAGCGGAGGCGTCGGCGTCAGCGACGCAGAGATGCGCGCCGCAGACGCGAGGGCGCGCGGCGGCCTCGGCGAGCATCGTCCTTAATGCGTCGAGATCGGCGTCGGCGAACCGGATCGTCAGCAGCGCCCCCCCGCAACCCGGCCCGAGGCTCGTGCGCACACGGGCGAGCGCGCGCGAGGTGTCGGTGAAGTGCGCGGTGGCGGCCTTCGTCCACGGCGTCGGCGCGTTGAGGCGATTGGCGTAGTCGCTGCCTTGCAGGACCTGCATCGTGTCCGCCTCGTAGAGCGTGAAGAATTCCGGATGCGTCTCGCCGTCCGCCGCGATGTAGCGGCGGCCGCGTCGGAATCCGGGGATGCCGACGCGCTCGGGCATGTGCTCCTGGATGTGCCAACCGTAGAACGTCTCGCGGCCCGCCGCCGCGATGCCGTTCCAGATCGCCACCACCGCTTCGCCTGCCAGCATGCCGACCCCCCAATCCGCTACGATGTTGCGCGGCCGCCGGACAGGTCGAACACCGCACCCGTCGAGAAGGTGCAGTCGGGGCCGCAAAGAAACGAAACCATCCCCGCAACCTCGTCGGCTTCCGCGAACCGGCCCATCGGGATCTTGCCGTGCAGGAAGGCGCGCCGGCCTTCCGAAATCTCCTGCTCCATGGGCGTGCGGACGACGGTGGGCGTGATGGCGTTCACCAGGATGCCCTCGCGGGCGAGCTCCTTGCCGAGCACTTTGGCGAGCGCGACGAGGCCAGCCTTCGCGGCGGCGTAGGCACCGGCCTGCTCGGTGCCCTCCTTCGCCTGCAGCGACGACATGAGCACGATGCGCCCGCGATCCGGCCCTGGATTGGCGCGCATGAGCGGCACGACGGCACGCAGCGTCAGGAACGCCGAGACGAGATTCGTGTCGATGATGCGCCGGATCTCCGCGACCGGCAGCTCCCACACCGGCGCGACTGCGCCGAGGATGCCCGCGTTGACGATCAGCGCCCGGATCCGACCGAGCGCCGCCGAGCGCTCCGCGGCGGCGGCGCAGGCATCCGCATCGGTGACATCAGCGACGAGCGCGAGATCGGCTTCCGCCTCGGCGCGCAGGTCCCACGAGACGGTCGTGAAGCGGTCGCGCTTGAGCCGCCCGAGCACCGAGCGTCCGATCCCGCCCGCGCCGCCGGTGACAACAGCGACACACGGCGCGGCCACTCCACTCACTTCGGCAGGAAGTCGTTCGTCCAGAACGCGCTCGCCGGTACGTCCGTGTGCAGTTCCTGGTACTGCTTCATCAGCGCGAGCGTCTCGTCCCAGTCCTTGTCCGACATCCAGCCTACCGGTTGGTCCTTGCCGTTCGGACTCTTCACGAGCTGAAGCCCGGCCTTGAGCTGTGCGAGCGAGAGATCGTGGTCGAGATCGGGCTTCGCCTTCATCCCCGCCGCGATCGCCGCCTCGGGGTCGGCGATCGCGGCGTCGAACGCCTGCCGCGTCGCGACGATGAAGCGGCGCACGATGTCCGGCTTCTTCTCGAGCGTGTCGCGCGCGGCATGGATCGCGAGCCCTTCGGTGTTGACGCCGAACTGCGCATATCCCAGCGTGCGCACCGGCAGACCTTTCGCGGCAAGAATGAGGGTCTGGTTCTCCAGCCCGCCGAGCACCGCGGGCGCGCGGTTCTGCAGGATCGCAACGAGCTTCGCGTTGGCGTCGACCCGGAGGAAGTTCACCGCATCGTCCGCCAGCCCGTTCACCTTGAGCAGCGCCGGAAAGATCACCAGCCCCGCCTCGCCGGTGGTCGCGGAGATCGTCTTGCCCGCGAGGCCCTTGATGTCGGTGATGCCGCTGTCGGCGCGCACGATCACCGCATAGGGGCTGGTGTTCATGATCCCCATCACCGCACGCACCGGGGCACCCTGCGCGACGCCCGCGATGATCGACGAGCCATCGGAGAGGCCGAACGTATCGGAGCCGGCGGCGACCACCTGCACCGCGCGGCCGGAGCCCTGACCCTCGCCGATCGTCAGGTCGATCCCGTTCTGGCGGTAATAGCCGCGTTCGACGCCAAGATAGAACGGCGTGTGGAACCCGTAGATCAGCCAGTTCAGCCGGAGCGTCGCCTTGTCCTCGGCATGCGCCGCCCCTGCCAGGAGCGCGAGCACCGCAGCGACGATGATCCGTGCGAACATGTCTCCCCCCACTTGTTGTTGTCCCGCTTGTTCTTGAACGTGGCGCTACTCTCGCATCGAAATCATAACGCGGGAACCTCGCCCGTGTCGCGGCGCTGCGACACGTGCCACGGAATCGCCAGCCGCTCCACGAGCGCGACGGCGCCGTATAGCGCAAGCCCCATGACCGAGAGAACGAAGATCGCCGCGAAGGTCATGCGCGTGTCGAGATTGCCGTTATATTCCATCAGCAAATAGCCAAGCCCCCGGTCGGACGCGACGAACTCGGCGACCACGGCAGCGGTGGCGGCGAGTGCGGCGGCGACCTTGAGGCCGCCGAACAGCGCCGGCAGCGCGTGCGGGAGTTGCACCATCCGGAAGATGCGCAGGCGGCCCGCGCCGGTCGAGCGCGCGAGCTCCAGCACTTCCGGTTCGATCGAGCGGAACGCCGTGATGGCGGCAACGACGACCGGGAAGAACGACAGCAGGAAAACGAGCAGCACCTTCGGCGTGAGCCCGAACCCGAACCAGATGATGAACAGCGGCGCTACCGCGATCTTCGGCACGATCTGCAGGAACACGAGCAGCGGATAGGCGACGCCCTGCACCGTGCGGCTGAACGCGACCGCGAGCGCGATGGCGATCCCGAGCACCGCGGCGAGCGCGAAGCCGAGCAGCATCGGCTGCGCGGTGAATCGCGCGGCGCCGAGCAGGCTGCTCCAGCGCGCGGCGATTCCAACAGCGATCGCGGACGGCGGCGGAAGGATGTAGGCGGGCAGACCGAGCAGGCGGCACGCGGCCTCCCACACGAGCAGGAACGCCACGAAGCCGATCAGCGGCCTTGCCACCCGTATCATCCGGCCTCCCGCGTCCCCCGCACGTCGTTGCGGCGTCTCCCCGCCTGTGCTTACTCGGAACTCTGTCACTAGCACGGAACCTGCCCACGATGCGCGTCCGGCTGAGCGGCACGGCACGGCACTTCGGCCCGGTCCGGGCGCTCGACCCTGTCGATCTCGACATCCCCGAAGGCGCGTTCGTCGCGATCGTGGGTCCGTCTGGCTGCGGCACGTCGACGCTGCTGCGCCTCGTCGCCGGGTTGCTGCCGGCGAGCGACGGAATTGTCGAAGTCGGCGGTCGGTCGCATCGCGGGCCGGTGCCGTCGCTCGGGTTCGTGTTCCAGCAGCCGACCCTGCTCGAGTGGCGGCGCGTGCTGGGCAACGTGCTGTTTCAGGTGGAGATGCGCGGCCAACCCGCCCGCGACTATCGCGACCGCGCGCTGGCGTTGCTGGACCAGATGGGGCTGCGCGAATTCGCCGACTCGCATCCGCACCAGCTTTCGGGCGGAATGAAGCAGCGCGTCGCGATTGCGCGGGCGCTGGTGCACGATCCCGGGCTGCTGCTGATGGACGAGCCGTTCGGCGCGCTCGATGCGCTGACGCGCGAGCAGATGCGGATCGACCTCGAAGCGCTCTGGCTGCGCCGGCGCATGACGACGCTGTTCGTCACGCACAGCGTCGACGAAGCGGTGCTGCTCGCTGACCGGGTGGTGGTGATGTCGCCACGGCCCGGGCGCGTGGAGGTGATGATCGAGGTCGATATCCCGCGCCCGCGCGGGCTGACGGCGCGGCGGCATCCGGAATTTCTCCGCATCGAGCAGGAGATTACGGAGATCTTCCTCGCGCGCGGCGTGCTGCAGCGGCATGCCGCCTGACGGCGTGTCCGTTGCGCCCGCTGCGGTTACGGGCGAAGCGGCGGATTGGCGGCGGCTGCGGCGCGACGAGCTGCCCGTCGCCACTGTCGCACTCGGGCAGTTCCTGATCGGCAAGCTCCTGGTTCGACGATTCCCGGACGGCGTCGTCGCCGGGCGGATCGTGGAAACGGAGGCCTACCCGCCGGGCGATGCGGCGATGCACGCCTATCGCGGGATGACGCCCCGGACGCGGCCGCTGTTCCTCGCGCACGGCCATGCCTACGTCTATCTCTGTTACGGCGTGTCGATGATGCTGAATGTCGTGAGCGAACCGGTGGGCGTTGGCGCAGCGGTGCTGGTGCGTGCGGTCGAGCCGATTGCGGGGGTGGCGCTGTTGATGGAGCGCCGCGGGACGACGCGGGCACTCGATCTGGCGCGCGGGCCGGGTCGGCTCGCGCAGGCATTCGGCATCGACAAGCGGTTCGACGGCATGGATCTGTGCCACAACGACACGCTCTATCTCGCGACCGACGGCGCGCCCCCGCCGATGATCGCGGAGAGCGTGCGGATCGGGATCACCAAGGACGCCGATCGCGTCTGGCGCTACTTCGTGCGCGACAGCCGGTTCGTGAGCGGGTCAGGCCGGCTGAACGGATGGATGGCTCGAAAACGGTAGGGTGGAAGGCGCCGCTCTTTCCGCGGTCCGTGTGGCACGCGCTCTCGGCGTGCCACACGGCGATCACGATCCTCCGCGACGGCGGCGCGCTACCAGTGAAGCTGGTCAATCCGGAGTTCCTGTGCAGCAAACTCCTCATTCCCGGCGTGACTGGACGCGCCCGGCTGATCTTTCCACATCTGCTCAAGCGTATTTACCGCCATGACTGCTGTCGCGATCGTCGCCCGCGTCGAGGAGAACGCAGGCGACCGCCGCGACGAAGAGGCCGAGGAAAGTCACCAGAAGTGTGGCGAGCATGGTCGTTCTCCTTTCTGCGCACGGCCCATTTCTGCGTTCAGCGAGGGAACCGTCGCACAGGACAAATGCGCGCTCGCGAAGACGTCGGAACTGAAATGCTTCACACCTCGGCGGGAAATCGCGCCGCGGTCATCCTGACCGCGTTGGTGTGGCCGTTTCGGCCGTTCGTTTGGCGACGTCCGTTCCGATCCTCCGCGCGCTTTCGGTCGCCCGCGGCGTAATGGTTTGCCGATATGCAGGTTGGGCAGATCGATCCCAGTATGCAGCGGCCGCCTATGGTGCGGGCCTCACAGGCGAAGCTGTGCAGGGAATGGCACACGCGCCTAACAAATACGGAACGCCGCCCTTCGGGGCGCAGGTCTTGCAGACGCGCAAGGCATCCGACCAGACCTTCTATATCTTAAGGTTCTTCTTCCGGCGCCGATGCTGCTAGCTTTCTGTTCGGGTTCGACGCGGCCGGGAAGGTCACCGGAATCGCGATCGAGAGCACGGCTGGAGACTGACCCATGATTCCCACCGGAAAGCTCGGTCGCCGCACTGTCGTTTCCATGCTACCCGCTCTGGGGCTCCTGACGGCGGCGATCGTCCCCACCGCCGGATCGGCGCAGACAGCGTCGGACGTCTTGCTGTCGTGGAACGACGGCCCGGCCATCGGCATCGACATGTTCATCGGCAAGCGTCCCTACGCCGCTTTCGGCAACTCGACGGGCGATCGCGAGATGCTGGAATGGACCGGTTCGGGCGACGGCGCGCGCCTGAAGATGCTCGTTCATCACGATGACCCGGTGCGCGAGTACGCCTACGAACCGGCCGGCGGCTTGCCGGACACGAAGGTCGGCACGTTCACGCAGGCGCTGCTGGACGAGGCCAAGACCCGATCCTGGAACGCCATCAGCATGAAGAACGACTGGAAGCGCGTGTTCGCGTTCGAACCGGCTTGAGCGGCACAGTTCAGGCGCTGCGCGGAAGTCGATGAGATCACCGCGGTGCAGACAAAAGACCTTTGCATCGCGACGATGATCCGGCTTTCCTATGGCACGAAGTACCTGGACGGCTCGTCCGGATAGACCACATGGATTTCATCGCGTACCTGCGCGCGCATGACGTAGCGTTACCGTCACTCGCGAAGTTCGCGATTGCGCTCGCCGTCATCGTCGGCGTGCCGCCGCTGTCGCGCAGGGCGCGGCTTCCCGCCGTTGTGGGATTGCTGCTGTGTGGTGTGCTCCTTGGGCCGTATGGCCTGGATGTGATCGGAGAAAATCGACCGATCGCGGACTTCCTCTCCGAAATCGGCAAGCTGCTCCTCATGTTTTTCTGCGGGCTGGAGATCGACCTTCTCCAGTTCCGCCGGGCTGGGCGGAAAACGGGAATCTTCGGCCTCCTGACGACCCTTTTGCCCCAAACTCTCGGGACGCTCGTTGGCCTCGCGCTCGGCTATGGGCCGCTCGCGGCCGTCGTGCTCGGATCGTTGCTGGCGTCCCACACGTTGCTCGGCAGTTCGATCGTGGCCCGCCTGGGCGCCTCACGGCTCGAACCCGTCACCGTGACGGTAGGCGCGACGGTGATTTCCGATACGCTGTCCCTCATTATATTCGCCGTCTGTCTATCGACGTACCAGAGCGGCTTCTCGGTATCCGGGTTCCTGGTGCAGGTTGCCGAGATCGCCGTCTTCGTGCCGCTCGTTCTCTTTGGTCTCAGCCGGGCCGGAGCCGCGCTGCTGAAGAGGTCGGAGAACCAGGAGGACGCCTACTTCATCCTGATGCTTGCGATGGTCGCGGTCGCTGGCCTCTTCGCGCAGCTCGTCAATCTGCCGGGCATCGTCGGGGCGTTCCTGGCGGGCCTTGCCGTGAACGCGGCGGTCAAGGACAAGCCCGCGAAGGAGAAGCTCGAGTTCGTCGGGAACACGTTCTTCGTCCCGATCTTCTTTATCGTGACCGGCTTCTTGATCGACCCGCCCGTGTTCGTCGCCAGCATCATCGGCAACTTCCCGCTGGTCGCCGGGATCATCGGGGCGCTGCTTCTGGGCAAGTGGCTTGCCGTCGAGATTGCCGGGCGTGCCTTCGGATATTCGAGACCCGCGCGTATGACGATGTGGTCTCTGACCCTTCCGCAAGTCGCGGCGACGCTCGCGGCCGCGCTTGTCGCCTACGACACGCGTGATCCCAGTGGAACACGCCTGCTCGATGTACGAATGCTCAATGCGGTGCTGGTGCTGATGCTCGTCACCTCTATCCTCGGCCCGGTGCTCACGGAACGGTTCCTGCCACGCCTGCTGGCCGGTGAAGGGACGCAGGAGCGAAATCGCAATGCGATGGGCGTTGCGGACGCGCTCAAGGCAAAATCGCCGCGTTCGTGACATGATCGCCCAGGGAGCCAGACTCCTCCACAGGAGCATCGAGAGTGTTCTCCGACAGCCTCTACGATCTCA